>CAMLYK010000007.1 GCA_946491735.1 uncultured Clostridia bacterium
TATATTATATTATAATATTATTTATTATGAATAGTTATCAAGGAAAAACTTATCATGTCGTAACATATGGCTGTCAGATGAACGTGCACGAATCAGAAAAAATTCGTGGTATTTTGTCCAGTCTAGGTATGAATGAAATTGATGATATTGAGACTGCAGATGTTGTGGTGTTTAATACTTGTTGCATTAGAGAAGGGGCAGAAGATAGAGCCTATAACAACATAATGGCATTGAGGCCGAGCAAGGAAAAAAATCCTGACAAAATAATTGTTCTGTGTGGATGTATGCCACAGCAGAAAGAGGGTAAATACAAGTTGAAAGAAAGATTATCGTTTGTAGATATCATTATCGGTACTCACAACGTCAATCAATTGGATCAATATTTACTAAGATATGCAACGGACAAAACCCACATATATGAAATTATAGATAAACCAGTTGGCAACCTTGATCGCAATAACGCTATTAGAGATGATAAAATTAATGCCTATGTCAACATCATTTATGGTTGTAACAAATTTTGCACATATTGTATTGTTCCATATGTCAGAGGTAGGGAGCAAAGTCGTCCAGCAAAAGAGATTTATAATGAAGTAAAAGATCTAGTTCAAAATCAAGGTTACAAATATATTACTTTGCTTGGACAAAATGTCAATTCTTATGGAAAAGATCTAAAAGACAAGATGAGTTTTAGCGAATTATTATCTTATCTATGCACTATAGAAGGGGATTTTAAAATTAAGTTCATGACTTCTCATCCTATGGATTTGGGAGATGACCTAATTCGTGTCATGAAAAAAGAAGACAAAGTGGCAAAAGCTTTGCACTTGCCTGTACAATCGGGGAGCAGCAAGATACTAGCAAAAATGAATAGGCATTATGATATAAAACATTATATGTCTATCATTCGCAAACTAAAGCGTGCTATGCCGAATATTTCACTATCCACGGATATAATAGTAGGTTTTCCGGGAGAAACTGAAAAAGATTTTAATCAAACCTTAAAATTGTTAAAGAAGGTTAAATATGATCAAGTTTTTGCATTCATGTATTCAAAACGTACGGGTACACCTGCTGCGACTTTTGAAAATCAAATTGATGAGAAAGAGAAAAATATAAGATTAAACAAACTGTTGAGGTTGCAAAAATTGATTCAAAAAGACCAAATAAAAAAATATTTTAATAAGACATATGATTGTTTAATTCGTCACATCAATGGAGTGGCTGTCGGGATCACTGATGGAGGTAAAGAAATATATATTCCAAATTACAAATATGTGAATCAGAATTATTTTGCTTTGGTAAAAGTAGAGAACATTCGCAATCATAAATTGTCAGGAGAAATCAAATGATAAAAAGAGAAAAAACTAAAAAGGGAAACAAACCATCACCAATGATGATGCAATATCTGGCTACAAAAGAGCAATACAAAGATTGCATATTGTTTTATCGTTTGGGTGATTTTTATGAAATGTTTTATGATGATGCTGTACTGGTAAGCAAAGAATTGGATTTGGTGCTGACAGGAAAGGATTGTGGTACTGATCAACGTGCTCCAATGTGCGGAATTCCATATCATGCCTACGAATCTTATGCTCAAAAATTGATAGAAAAGGGCTATAAAATTGCAATATGTGAGCAGATGGATGAAAGTGAAAATAAATTGGTAAAACGTGACGTCGTACGAATTATAACTCCGGGCACTGTCATAGACTCTTCAATGTTGAATGAATCAAACAATTCATTTATCATGTGTATCTACAACTCTAAAACTACAGTTGCTTATGCATACAGTGATATGAGTACGGGAGAAATTTATGTGGGCGAATACACAGGAAAGAATTATAAAAATTATATAAACGATCAAATTGTACGTGTTATGCCATCTGAAATTATTTGCAATGCTGAAATGCAAGAGATATCAAATGATTTGCCATGTGTCCAATCCAAAGACAAATTCAAATTTAATTTATTCTACGATTGGGCATTCAATTATTCAGATGCAGAGAGGAGAGTGTTAAAACAGTATAATTTGGATTCATTGAAAGAGTTTGACTTTGATTCAAAAAATTGCATCATTGTTGTTGGAGCATTGCTTGAATACTTCAATGAAACGCAAAAACGAGAACTAAAACATTTAAAAATGCCTAAACTTATTCGCGATGAACAATTCATGTACATTGATACCAATACAAGAAGGAATTTAGAAATTGAAAGCACTATGCGCGACAACTCCAAATATGGCAGTTTACTGTGGGTTTTGGACAGCACATGCACTAATGGTGGCTCGCGTATGTTACGCAACTGGATCAGACAACCACTTCAAGATAAAAATCAAATAAATTATAGACTTAATATGGTCGAAACGTTATATTCGGATGCTCTTATAAGGGCAGATTTAAAAAACACTTTATCCAATGTCCAAGATATTGAGCGAATTGTCGGCAAAGTGGCTTATGGCAATTTTACACCTAAAGATTGCCTTGCATTAGCATCTTCATTATCTCAAACACCTGATTTGAAAAAGATTTTAAACAGGTCAAATAATCAAAATATTCGTGATTTAGCTTCAAAATTAATTGACACTTCGGATATTGTCAATTTAATATTTGCTACAATTTCAGACAAACCTCCTGCAACTGTCAAAGATGGTGGATATATAAAAGATGGCTTTAACGAAACGCTAGACAAGTTGCGCAATATGAAGACAAATGCTGAAAATTATATTTTAAATATTCAAGCTAGAGAAAGAGAAGCCACAGGAATAAAAAATTTAAAGATAGGATACAACAAGGTATTTGGTTATTACATTGAAGTTAGCAAGATGTATAATGATTTAGTTCCTTTTAATTATATTAGAAAGCAGACGATTTCAAATAATGAGAGATACATAACTGAAGAATTAAAAAAATTTGAAGAAGATGTCTTGACCAGTCATGAAGATGCAATAAAACTAGAGGAAAAGATCTTTGCCAGTCTAAAGTCACAACTATTAGAAAATACAGAGATAATGCAAAAGATAGCAGTGACCATATCTACAATTGATTGTATATATTCACTAAGTACGGTTGCAGTTAATAATGACTATTGCAAACCAAACATCACAGACGGCAAACAGATCAATATAGTTGAGGGTCGTCATCCAGTCGTAGAAAAAATGCTAAAGGGTTCAGACTTCATTCCAAATGATTGCAAATTAAATGATTCAGATCAACGAACAATAATTTTAACAGGACCTAATATGGCTGGTAAATCAACTTTCATGCGACAAGTTGCTTTGATCACATATCTGGCACATATCGGTAGTTTTGTGCCTGCTAAAAGTGCAGATATTTGTATAGTAGATAGAATTTTCACACGTATTGGTGCCAGCGATGACTTGTCTGTTGGTCAGTCAACATTTATGGTCGAAATGATTGAAGTTGCCAATATTTTAAATTATTCTACTGATAATAGTTTAATAATTTTGGATGAAGTGGGCAGAGGCACGTCCACATTTGATGGGCTATCAATTGCGTGGTCAGTAGTGGAATATTTATCTAAAAAGTTGAATGCCAA
Source organism: uncultured Clostridia bacterium (assembly GCA_946491735.1). Lineage (GTDB taxonomy): Bacteria > Bacillota > Clostridia > Christensenellales > UBA1242 > Onthoplasma. The sequence continues at coordinate 3,559 of CAMLYK010000007.1, forward strand.
GACATTGTTTGCGACTCATTATCACGAATTGATGCAATTGGAAGGTCTATATGATGGCGTAAAGAACTTTTGTATATCGATAAAAGAAATTGGCGGAAAACTCGTCTTTTTGCGAAAAATCATGCGCGGAAGTGCCACCAGAAGTTATGGAATAGAAGTGGCAAGTTTAGCTGGACTTCCAGATGAAATCATCAATCTTGCTAAAGAATTGATGAAAGAGTTTGAAAGCGAAAAAATGAACGAATCAGCCCAGGTTGAAAGTGAAATAATTGATACTCTGCGTGAGATTGATATAAACAAATTGTCACCTATGGTGGCTTTTGATACACTGGCACATTTGATAGAACTTGTTAAATAAAAGGAGCAATTATGGCTATTAATATACTGGATAGTATGGTTATTAATAGAATCTCTGCGGGAGAAGTTGTAGAGAGTCCTTTTTCTATTGTAAAAGAATTGATTGATAATTCTCTTGATGCAGGTGCCACAAAAATTTCAATCGAAATAAAAAATGGAGGCATTGATTCCATTATTGTAAAAGATAACGGAAAAGGAATTGAGTATGATGATATCAAAAAAGCGTTTTTACCTCATGCTACTAGCAAAATAAAAGATGTTGATGACTTAGATTCAATTTTAACGCTTGGTTTTAGAGGGGAAGCTTTGGCGAGCATTTCGAACGTCAGTCAAACCAATATGATTACCAAAACTGAAATTTCTGATTATGCATATTCAATTGATGTCAATGGGGGAGTATTTAGTGATATAACTCCTGCGCCAAGCGATAATGGTACGAAAATTGAAGTAAAAAATTTATTTTATAATACTCCAGCAAGAAGAAAATTTTTGAAAAAACCAAAACAAGAAGAAAATTTGATAACAAATATAGTGGCAAGATATATTTTGGCCCATCCAGAGATTTCATTTAAATATATCTCAGATAATAAAACAATTTATCAAACAGTGGGTAAAACATTATTGGACGCAATATATTGTGTATATGGCGAAGAAACTATTCAAAATATAATGCCTGTTGAGAAAACAATTGGAAACTTGAAATTGTATGGGTATGTATCAAAAGTGGGATATAGTAAACCAAATACTACATATCAAACATTGATTATAAATTCTAGATATGTAATTGACGAAATCGTATCAAAAGCCGCTTACATGGCTTTTGAAGAATATTTGATGACAAGACAATTTCCATTCTATGTATTGAATTTGACAATGCCAACAGTAGATATAGATGTCAATGTTCATCCAAGTAAAATGAATGTCAAATTTGCTTATCCGTCTAAAATATATGATTTAGTTTATACAGCAATACGTTCATCAATTTATCAATTTTTGAATCCTAATAAAAACACTTCTGTAGATATTGCTGAAATAGAAAAACCAGAGCAAAATCTGATAAGAACCGATCTAAATTCTCTAAAAGAAATCACAGTAGAGCCAAACAGAAAGACAAAAAATGATTCAGGCTTTGTTGAATTAAAGCAAACTACATATAATCCTGTGACAATTTTTGATATAAAAAATGACGATGTTGTAAAATTCAACACAAGGCAAGAAGAAAACGTAAAAAATGAAAATAATAATACTGAAAATACTAATTCTTTACTTATAAATAATTCGGATAATGGCTATAGAAATGTTAATGAATTTTTGGATTACAAAATAGTGGGTGAATTGTTTAATGAATTTGTTATATTAGAAAAAGGCGATAAGATGCTTTTAGTGGATTTTCATGCTGGGCACGAACGACTCAACTATGACAAATTTACCAAAATGGTAAATGATAGAGATATAGTAATTCAAAATTTATTGATTCCATACACTCAAGAAATGACCGAACTAGAGGTCGATTTTATAATGCAATTAAAGCCGGAATTAGAAAAATTGGGCTTTGATGTCGATGCCTTTGGAGATAAAAAAATAATTATCAATTCAGTGCCAATGCAACTAAAAGATATCAATTTGAAAAATTTCATTGATGATCTAATTCACGACATGAAAAATCTAAAACCGAGCATGAATAATGAAATTCGTCATTATCTGATGCAAAAGGCATGCAAAAGTAGTGTTAAGTCTGGTATGAAACTGTCAGAAATGGAAATAAGAGAATTATTAAAAGATTTAGATATTAATAACCCTGTTTTGTTGTGTCCGCACGGTAGACCTGTCGTGACTGTGATTACTAAAGCGCAAATTGAAAAATGGTTTAAGAGAATAGTGTAGTATGAAAAAAATAATTATTATTACAGGACTCACTGCCAGTGGGAAGAGTGAATTGGCAATAAATATCGCAAAAGAATACAATGGGGCGATAATCTCTGCTGACAGCGTTCAAATCTACAAAGGCTTAGATATAGGCAGTGCAAAAGAAAGTATCTTGATAAGAAAATCGATACCTCATTATTTGATAGACATCAAAGATTTTAATGAAAGTTATGATGTGGGTCAGTTTCTACAGGATTGTGCCAATGCAATCGAGGATGCAATATCTAAAGGATATATTCCAATAATTGTTGGTGGTACAGGGCTATATATCAAGGCACTAATTGAAGGTTATTCGCTTGGGAACATTAAATCAAATTCAGAATTCAGAGAAAAATATCAAAAATTAGCAATTGAAAAAGGGAATGAATACGTTTGGAATGAATTGTATAAAATCAATCCTGAAAAGGCTAAATCAGTTCATCCAAACAATTTAAAGCGGATTATAAGATATCTAGAACTGGAAAATTCCAATCAATCTGACAAAAACATAGTTAGAAACAAATCAATATTAGCTCAATATGATGCTTTGAAATTGGCAATAGTCGAAAATAGAGAACAGTTATATGATAAAATAAATAAACGAGTGGACAAGATGATTGAAAATGGACTATTGGATGAAGTAAAAGGTTTGATCAATCAAGGCGCTACGCGCAACATGCATTCTATGAATTCGATAGGGTATAAGGAATGGTTTGATTATTTTGATGGTATGCAAGATCTCAATTCTACCATTTCATTGATAAAGCAACACAGTAGAAATTATTGTAAAAGGCAATTGACATTTTTAAAGACAATAGATGGATTAAAATTTTGTTCAATATCTGAAGCAAAAGAAACAATTAAGGAGTTTATGGATGATTAATATAGATAACGAAATATTATCACTGATTAATGATTGCGAAAAAGAGTGTTTAGATCAATTCGCAGAAATTGAAAAAATTGAATTTTCTAACCAATTAAAAGTATTGAATGCTTTCATAGACAATCATATCCAATCTCATCATTTTATAGGCAGTAGCGGATACGGACACAATGATATAGGCAAAGAAAAAATATCATCAGTTTTTGCTGATATTTTTCATACAGAATCAGCCTTTGTCAGTCCATTAATCAGTTGTGGCACGGAAGCTATCAGTCAAACTCTTTTTGGAATATTAAGACCTAATGACTGTATCCTTTGCATTTCAGGCACACCATATGACACTTTGAAACAGGTTATTTATGGAGTAGAAGGGAAGAACGTGGGCTCATTGAAAGATTATAATATTCATTATGATGAAATTGATTTGATTGATGGAGAATTTGATGTTTTAGGTATCAAAAATAAAATTAAATCATTAACTCCAAAAATTGTCTATATTCAAAGGTCAAGAGGTTATTCACTAAGAGATGCAATTAAAATTGAGCAGATCAAGAATATTATCTCAGAAATTAGGACTTATTCTGATGCGTACATTATAGTTGACAACTGCTATGGCGAATTTACAGAGGAATTAGAGCCTACTGATGTGGGTGCTGATCTAGTGGTTGGATCTCTTCTTAAGAATATGGGTGGGGGAATAACACCAGCTGGTGGATACATTGCAGGTAAAAGAGAGCTTATAGAATTGATATCATATAAGATGACAAGCCCTGCATTAGGTATAGACACAGGTTCATACGAGCCGGGTTATAAGTTGTTTTTTGAGGGAGTATTTTTATCTCCACATGTGGTAGCTCAAGCAAAAAAACTGGTTGTATTAGCGAGTAGGGTATTATCTAAATTAGGATACAAAACTATTCCTAATTATAATGATAAATTATCTGATATTGTTTGTTGTATACATTTTAATGATAAGGATAAACTGATCAAATTTACACGTGCAATCCAATCAGCCAGTGCAATAGATAGTGATTCGATCTTAGAAGCAGGCGAGATGGACGGCTATGAGGATTTGATTATAATGGCAAGCGGAAGCTTCAATCAGGGCAGTAGTATAGAACTCAGTTGCGATGGACCAATGCGTGAACCTTATGCAGGATATCTACAGGGATGTTTGACTTATCAGCATGGCAAGATAGGATTAATGAATGCTGTCAAACAGATTATCTCTAAATAATTAAAAACAGTAGCTTTCAAAAATCATCTTAAATTATGAGATGATTTTTTTATATCTCAAACTCAAAAAAACAATTTATTTCAATGTGTAGTTAGGGTAGAATAGTCAAAAAAGACAATAACATTATGAAAATATCAAATTAGCTTTATGTGGAAGAATGTGGGGAAGTGTACAAATTCATATCCATATCTTTTCGCAAAACACTTCTTTTGCGAAAAGATAATCAAAAAGTTGGCAAAAATCCTGTGGAAATCACATAATTTATCCACCGATATGATTTTATTATTTTGTATCCGACAAATTGTGACATCATATATATTGAGTTGTCCACATATCGTTGTTCTGATCTTTAACACACACAATTAGACTAATTTCATATTAATTGGCTACTATAAGGAGCCAACTAAGTTGACAATAATATTAGTATTAAAAACCTAAAATGAAAGTGAATTCTTTTAATAATTAGACAACATATTACTCATCTTTTTGAATCTGAATTCGTCTCAGCGCATTCTAGCATATTAATTATTTATCAATTAGAATTAATCCACTATTCTATTACTTCAATGATCAATTAGACAGGAACATTTATAATTAAATTTTCTAAGATCAATTTACTTTGTAATATAATTGTTGATATATTCTATTTTTTAATTTGCATGAATAATATCATACATATTGTCTAGAAAATACAAAATCTGTCAGTTTTGATGGAATTTATAAAGCAATATATCTTTGCGTAAAAACCAAAAGCCAAATAAAAAATCTAACAACTAAAATGTTAGATTTCACATCAAATTGATTTTAGATTGATTATTTTTTAGGTTTGATAACTTTGGTGCCTCCCATATATGGCCATAACACTTCAGGAATTGTGACAGATCCATCTTTCTGAAGATGATTTTCAACGAATGCAATCAACATTCTAGGCGGTGCTACAACTGTATTATTTAATGTATGTGCGAATTGATTACCCTTTTCAGTTTTGTATCTAATACCTAGTCTTCTAGCTTGTGCATCAGTAAGGTTGCTACATGAACAAACCTCAAAATATTTTTTCTGTCTTGGACTCCACGCTTCGACATCTAGGCTGCGATATTTCAAATCAGCCAAATCTCCTGAACAGCACACTAAAGTTCTAACTGGAATTTCCATAGACACAAATAATTCGACTGAATAATTCCACATTTTATTGTACCACTCTTCACTTTCTTCTGGCTTACAAATCACTATCATTTCTTGTTTTTCAAATTGGTGTATCCTGTATATTCCCCTTTCCTCTATACCATGAGCACCTTTTTCTTTCCTAAAACATGGACTATATGATGTCAAAGTAATTGGCAATTTTTCTTCAGGAATAATTGTGTTCATGAATCGTCCAATCATAGAGTGTTCACTAGTGCCGATAAGATATAAATCTTCTCCCTCAATTTTATACATCATGTTGTCCATTTCTTCAAAACTCATCACGCCTTTGACAACATCACTTCTGATCATAAAAGGAGGTATTACATAAGTAAATCCTTTATTAATCATAAAATCACGCGCGTAAGCTAAAATTGCGCTATGGAGTCTTGCAATATCTCCGGTTAAGTAATAAAAACCTTGACCAGAAGTTCGTCTTGCACTATCAATATCTATTCCATCTAATTTTTCTAAAATATCAGTATGATAAGGTATGTCAAAATCTGGGATTTTAGGCTCTATAAAAGTCTTCTCTTGCACATTGTATCTATCATCCTCGCCGATAGGAACATCATCTGCAATAATATTAGGAATGTTCATCATTGCTTGTTTTATTTTACTATCAAGTTCGCTAACTTCTTTTTCAATTATATCTATACGTTCATTATTCTTTACTACCTCAGCTTTGATTTTGTTAGCTTCCTCAATCTTTTTTTCTTTCATCAAACTGCCGATTTGTTGAGATAAGGTATTGCGCTTAGCACGCAATTCATCTCCCTCTTGTTTTAATGTTCGGACTTTTGAATCAAGTTCAATTACTTCATCAACTAGGTGTAGTTTATGATCTTGAAACTTCTTCTTGATATTTTCTTTTACTTTTTCTGGATTTGTTCTAATCAAATTAATATCTATCATATTTTCTCCTTTTAAACAAAAAAAATCACCTAATTAGAGGTGATATTGACCACTGTGCCACTCTATTTGACGTTCATTACGCCCTACTCTTTTTTGCAAATTGTGCTATGCAATCAGCCCCGCATTACCAGGTATCTAAGGGGTAGACATATATAACTTCCGTGATTTGCTCTCACCAACCGCAAACTCTCTCGCACTTTCATTATATACTAGTCCCTATCATTGATATATTTAACTACAAAAATTATAAAAGAATTTTATTATTATGTCAAATTATTTTTATCAAATTTTAAAAAAATTATTCAAAATCATTAGTTTTTTTACGCAAAGATATGATATAATAAAAATAAATAAAAAAGGAAAATATTTATGTCAAATAATTATTATCTTGATAGAAATAGAAACAATATGCGAAAACTCAATGAAATGTTGACAGAATTGCCCGCATTCTGTAGTATTTTTTTCATAGGGATACAGGACACTACCACCCCACTTACTAGAATCAATTATGCCATTGATTTGAAAACATTTTTTAATTATTTGATTACATATGAAACAATATGTTATGGGAAGAAACTTCAAGATATAACAATTGGAGATATTGACAAAATTGATTCACATTTAATTGAACGATTCATGGCGTATTTATCATATTATGACAAAGATAACGGCGAAGTCATCACTAATGGCGAACGAGGCAAATTGAGAAAATTGTCCAGTTTGAGAGCATTTTTTAAATATTTGTTCAACAAAGATATGATAAAAGCAAATGTGGCATCAAAGGTGGCTTCACCAAAATTGCATGAAAAACCGATAATTAGATTGGAGCCTCAAGAGACTGCTGAATTATTGTATTCATGTGATACTCTCACTGGATTTTCATCACATCAACAAAAATATAATGAAAAATTTAAAATTCGAGATAATGCAATAATTTCATTGTTTTTGACCACAGGAATTCGTGTCAGTGAATGTGTTGGATTAAATATTGATGATATCAATTTTAGTCTAAATTCTTTTCGAGTTACCAGGAAAGGTGGCAATCAAGTGATACTCTATTTTGGTGAAGAGACAGCCGATATTTTGAAAGAATATTTACAATATCGTGAAAGTTTAAATTTGCCTAAAGAAGAGCGTGCTCTATTTATATCTAGTCAAGGTAAACGTCTTGGAGTGCGTGCAATGGAATATTTAGTGAAAAAATATGCAAAAGTTGCTACCCCATTAAAAAATATTACTCCACATAAACTTCGATCTACATATGGCACGAATCTATATAATCAAACCAAAGACATATATATTGTTGCAGAAGTTTTAGGTCATAAAGATGTCAACACAACAAAGAAACACTATGCAGCTATCAGTGATGATATAAGACGCTCTGTTGCAGGAAAAGTAAAGTTAAAAGAAGAATAATCAATATTTAGTGTATTCTAACTTATATACATACTATATTTATTAATTATAATTTAAAAGTTATTTAATAATAGATTTGATGGTTTTTTTCTATTGAAAATTTATTTAAAAAATAATAGAAAAATTCTACAAATTGTCGAACAAATGTTTGACAAACGATAATTTTTTTGTTAAATTAAAATAGGAGTATAATTTTATGGATAAAACTAAAGAAACGTATAATTTTATTGTATCATACTTAGAAAACAAAAAATATCCCCCAACAATTCGTGAAATTTGCGACAAATTAGATTTAGATTCTACATCTAGTGCGGTTTATCATCTCAAAAAATTAGAAAAGATGGGAAAAATTACACGCTCTGTCAATAAAAATCGTGCCATTGAATTGGTAGACAAATCTATTAACAACATTACCCTACCAGTTGTCGGAGTCATTGCGGCGGGTCAACCAATCTTTGCTGAAGAAACCTTGTTGGATAAAGTTGTTGTTTCTGAAAATTTATTTTCTGGTACAAATATGTTTATTTTGAAAGTCAAGGGTGATAGCATGATCAATATTGGTATTTACAATGGAGATTTTGTCGTAATTTCAAAACAATCAGTAGCCAATAATGGTGAAATTGTTGCCTGCTTGATAGATAACGAGGCAACTGTTAAACGCTATTATAAAGAAAATGGATATTTCCGTTTGCAACCTGAAAATTCTTTTATGCGTCCTATTATTACTGATCATGTTGAGATTTTGGGTAAAGTAGTTGGATTGATAAGAAACAAATTTTAAAATAAAAGATTTATGCTGGTTTTGGCATAAATTTTTTATTTCTATTGACTAAACTGTCTTTTTAATATATAATATTATAAATATTATTTTTTAAGGGGTATTATGAAAACCGCAGATTTAATTCCATTAATTTTGTTAGAATTAAATGAGTGTGATAAATATGGTTTTGAATTGACTAAATCTATTGAAACAAAATCAAAAGGTAAAATCATAATTAAACAACCCACTCTTTATACAATATTGAAAAAGTTAGAGAAATCTAAGTTTATTTCTTCGTATTGGCAAGACAGTGACATAGGTGGGAAACGTCATTATTATAAAATTACTGACAATGGAAGGTTGCAAGTCTCTACCCTGCCTAGCTATGAAAAATTAATTAATAATATTATATCAGAAGACACTCATAATCAAAATTTTTTCGTGCCTAACAATGATTATGGTAACAATTATGCAGAAAATTCAAATAATGGTTATCAATCAGTATCTATAATGGATAGTATTATGTCGGACGATGAAAATATTGATAATAGCAGTGAAAAAGATGATAATATCAATTCAATTGGTTTGCAAGAAAGTATTCTGCCATCACAAGAGGTATTTGAAAGTTCGAATATTGATAATGCTACAGAACTTGAAATCAATCAATCAAATACTGAAATTTTGAAAAGTGACAAGGTCAATACTGAAGAAAAGTTCGCAGAGAACAAAGATGTTTCAAAATTCACTGAAAAAGAATCCACTATCATTTCAGATGAATACAAAAATCAATTCATTCAAGATGAAAATAAATCTGCTGTATCCGCATTGGATGAAAACAATGAATTAGATTATGATGCACATACATATTCAAACGTAGATGATGAGTCATATAGAAAAATTAAATACGTAGATTATATTGACTTTAAAACTAATCCAAATTATATTTATGCAAAAAATACAGCCAAGAATATGAAAAACAAAATTTTAGCAACAACTGTCTATTTGTTTGTCATGATATTAATTTCTTCTATAGTTACTACTATTCAAGGCAATGCTAAACCAATTTATTATATATTCTTTTTGATCGCTTTGGGTGTTATGATCTTCTACCCTTCTATTTATGCGGGTCTTTATGATAAATTTAGATTGCATTTGCAGAATAATAAGTATGAACCTGATTTGAAAAAACAATTGTATATTTCGCTTGCTATTGAATTGTTAATCATAACAATTTGCATAATTGTAAATATTAATATTGGTAATAATAGTATTCAAAAGATGTTTAGTTTATCAAATTTTGCCAATTTATATGCACCTATTATAATGTCTACTGTTATATTTGCTGATATATTATTTGGTTATATATTTATGAAAAGAAATAAGAAATAGGAGTTTTAATGATACCTGTATTGAGCGTAAATGGTTTAACAAAAATATATGGAATAAAAAAGGTTGTCAATAATGTCACCTTCTCTCTTTATCCGGGTCAAATATTTGGTTTTGTTGGACCTAACGGCGCGGGAAAATCTACTACAATCAGAATGATTACAGGGCTTACTCCAATTACAAATGGTAGTGTTAAAATCTGCGGTTATAGCATAGAAAAAAGTTTTCAAAAAGCAATATCAAATGTCGGAGCTGTGGTAGAGATTCCACAACTCTACCCTTATTTGTCTGGGCTAAAAAATTTGAAATTATTTGCAAGTTTTTATGGTAAACGTGCATTGTATCGTATACCTGAAATTGTAAAACTTGTTGGAATGGAAAACAGAATTAATGATAAATTATCTACCTACTCATTAGGAATGAAACAAAGACTGGGCATAGCTCAGGCGTTGTTAAATAAGCCAAAACTTTTAATTTTGGACGAGCCAACCAATGGCTTGGATCCTAATGGTATTGTTGAGATGCGAAATATTTTGAAAGCATTGGCAGAAAAGGAAAAAATGGCTATTATTATCTCTAGTCATAACCTTGCTGAATTAGAGCACACTTGTGATGTCATTGGTCTGATAAATAATGGCAAAATCATTGAATATAAAACAATGAAAGAGATCAGCAACATTGTTGAATCTAAACAACGTGTACAGTTGCTTTGCAACTACCCTAATTATGCCGCGTTGTTGTTAAAAAAGAAATATAAGATAAATTCAAAAGTTGTTGGAAATTCTGTCATTTTGCCGTTGAAAGAGGCAAATATAGCAGTTGTTATATCATATTTGACTTATAAGAAAGTGAAGATTTATAGTATCAAAAAAATACAAAAATCTTTAGAAGAATTATATTTTGAATTATTAAATAACGAACGTCCATCATCAAGTATTATATAGGAGAAATATGTATAAAGTAATGTCCGCAGAAATGAAAAAAATGGTATCAAAGCCTGGTATATATATCTTGGCTATTTTATTAGCACTGATATTGGTACTGGGTGTGTTTATTTATCGCCCAACCATTTATGAAGACACTTCTGTAAATATTCAAGGCAATACTGTTTTGGACGTGTATAGTCGATTTTATGCTGGATCAAATTCAGGATTTAAGGCAGAGGCAGATGATTCTATTATAGATGCTACAAATTCTATTAATCTGTACACTACTAATGGAACAACATATGAGGAATATATAGATAGTTTATATTCTATATTTGAAAACAATTTTTCTGCTTATAGAAATTGTGCTTATGACTCTTCTAGCACTACAAATATAAATTTAAATCGGACAGCACTATTGAACAGTTTAAATAATTTGAACACTGCTATCACTACGGGTATAAATAATGCACAAAATGGTTCATACACAATTCTTTCAACTAATAGGAATTATAATCAATATGAAGATGCGTATGAACAGATGAATGAAATATTTTCTGTAGAAGTTGATGAAAACAATAGAGCACAAATCGCAGATATTTGTAAAGACTATGAAGATAATTATCAAGATAATTTTACTACTGCATTGAATAATTTTAAATACCCTACTTTATCAGAAGAATTCATCAATAATTACACTGCCAATGAGGAAGGTACAAGATATAACACAATTAATGATCGTATGCAAATTATTCTCGATGACATTTATGAATTGAGAGATTTTGCACAAGTTGACACAAATGTAAACCAAAACATAAACTCAAAAAATGAAATGCTAAGGCTGATAAATTTATATATTAATACAGCAAAAACTTATACAAATCTGGTTAAATATGAATTGTTGTCAAATGCGTTTGCAACTGTTAGCACCGCTGAACAATTGGATTTGATTTATTTGAGTAATGAATCTGAATATGATGCCAATTCATTTTTGATTAGATATACATATCTATTTGAAAACAATAAAACAGAAGACGATTATGCTCACCCTCTCACTATTGGTGTCACATCAAATCATGAAACAAATGCATATGATTACGCTTATTTTATTTTAAGATTGTTTTCATTTGTTATTATAGTTTATGCGGTAATGGCTGCTTGCCACTCTATTGCTGGTGAATTAAAAGAAGGTTCTATGAGATATCTTGCGATAAGACCAGTCAGTAGGACAAAACTATTCTTTGGAAAATTTTCTGCAATTTTATTGATGTCAGCTATCATGATCATTTTCTCTGCAGTTGTAGCTCTTTGTGTTGGTGGTGCTGTGTACGGCTTTGAATCGTTGACAATTCTTACGATATTCAATGGCACAACTGCTATTACAATGCATCCTATTGTAATGTTATTGTTGTATTTGATTAGTTTATTCCTAGAATTGACTGTCTACGCATCCATAGCAATGTTGTTATCATGCCTGTTCAAATCTGACTTGTTTGCAGTTACAATTATGCTAGTATTGTATCTATTAAACATTTTATTACCGATATTCGCTGGTGGCATTAACAGTTGGCTTGCTTTCTATCCATTCTCGCACATTTCTTTATATTCATTATTTGGTAGTTCAAATTATGCGTTGGCAGACAATTTCTTGAATGTTTTGTTAGGAGCGAAAGTGTACGCGGGAACAAACATTGGTTTAACTATATTTATTATTGTGTTATTTATAGCAATTGCGAATATTATAGGTTCTGCAGTGTTTAAGAAAAAGGAATTATAAAAATAGGCATCTTAATGCCTATTTTTTATGTTTTGCTATTTCAGATGTGGCAAGTTTGTCACACCTGTTATTATACTCATTATCTGAATGCCCTTTCACTTTTATCCAATTGATTTTGTGCATATTATTTAATTCAATCAATTGTTGCCATAACTCTAAGTTTTGTACGGACTTTTTATCACTTGTTCTAAAACCATTTAATTGCCATTTTGTAATCCAATCTTCTTGAAATGCTTTAATCAAATATGCACTGTCGCTATATAGATCGATTTCGCATGGTTCTTTTAATAAATCTAATGCTTTGATCGCAGCAGTCAATTCCATTTGGTTGTTTGTAGTATTTTCTTGATAACCGCTAATTTCTTTTTTTATATCCTTATAAAATAAAATCGCTCCCCATCCTCCATCGCCGGGATTTCCGCTACATGCACCATCAGTATAAATTGTTACTTTTTTCATAATCATTATTATAAAAAAACAATCCTTATTTGTCAAATAAATAAGGATATAATAGATTTGAATGCTTCAAATAAAAACATTATAAATTTATATAATTTTGGCAGGGGAGACGCGATTCGAACACGCAACCGACGGTTTTGGAGACCGCTACTCTACCATTGAGCCACTCCCCTATTTTTTTTATTATACAATACTTAAAATTCATTGTCAAGAAAAGTCAACATTTTATTGGGTTTTATTTTTTTATAAATATAATTCAGCAAAATAATAATAAAATAAAAAAATAGCCTTTCAATAAGACTATTTTTTTAATTAAAGTTTATTTATTTTGCAGTGTCTGTAAATCGAGATTCTCTAATTACATTTACTTTAATATGACCTGGATACTCTAGTTTTGCTTCGATTGCTTTTGCGATGTCGTGAGCTAAAACTTGAGCTTCATCATCGCTGATTTGTTCAGGTTTGACCATAACACGAATTTCACGTCCAGCTTGAATAGCATAAGTTTTCTCTACTCCGCTGAATGAGTTTGCTATATCCTCAAGATCTTGCAAACGTTTGATATAATTTTCAATAGACTCTCTTCTTGCGCCTGGTCTAGCACTAGATATAGCATCTGCAGCTTGAACCAAAACTGCTTCAAGCGTTTTAGGTTCAACATCATTATGATGTGCCTCAATACAATGAATTACTGCTTCACTTTCTTTATATTTTCTAGCAAGTTCCACACCAATGCTTACGTGTGTACCTTCAACCTCGTGATCAACAGCTTTACCTATATCGTGAAGTAATCCAGCTCTTCTAGCGACTTTTTCGTTCGCTCCCACTTCAGCAGCCAACATTCCGGCGATATATGATACCTCTAATGAATGATTTAATACATTTTGACCATAACTTGTACGATATTTTAGTCTACCTAAAACCTTGACAATTTCAGGATGAAGATTGTGAATATCTGCATCAAAACATGCATTTTCTCCCGCTTCTTTGATCGTTTCATCTACATCTCTTTGAGCCTTTTGAACTAATTCTTCAATTCTGGCAGGATGAATTCTTCCATCCATGATCAATTTTTCCAAAGCGATACGTGCCACTTCACGTCTGACTGGGTCAAAGCCCGAAAGTGTGATTGCTTCAGGGGTGTCATCTACAATGAAATCAATTCCCGTAGCAGCCTCTAATGCACGTATATTTCTACCCTCACGTCCGATGATTCTACCTTTCATTTCTTCATTAGGCAAAGTCACTGTACTGGTAGTCACTTCACTGGTGTGATCAGCAGCACATTTTTGTATTGCTAATGTGATAATGTTCCTAGCTTTTTTCTCTGCTTCATCTTTTGCTTTATCCTCAATTTCTTTTGCAATTTTTATTGCATCAATTTTGGCTTCTTCGGTGTAGCGGTCAATAATTACTTGTTTTGCCTCATCCTTAGTCATTTGACTAACTTTTTCTAACTCTTTGATGATATTTTCTTGCATCTCATCAAGAGCATTTTCTTTGCTAGCAAGAGCCTCAATTTGATTGTGTACTTTTTCTTTTGCTTGTTCTAATTCTTCCGATTTTTTATCAAGAGCAGTTTCACGTTTAGTAATTAATTCTTCACGAGCATAGAGACGTTCTTCGCTGCGTTTTGCCTCTTCTCTACGTTCTTTGTTTTCTTGCTCAAAAGTTGATTTTAATATACCAATTTCTTTGTTAGTTTGTTCAACTTGCTCTTTCTTGATTTTATCTGCCTGAGCATAAGCATCTTCTAATATTTTATCTGCATTTTTTTTAGCCGATTTAGATTTTTTATTCATAATCACGGCATAAATACCAAAACCAGCACCTATACCGACCAAAAATAGCACAATAGATAAAATAGTCGCCAAACCATTACTTACGCTACATAGCAAACTTAAATTTACTATGTTCATTTTTACCTACCTTTCATGTCATTTTCACGACATTAATATTTTACAATATTTGTTGGTATAAGTCAAGTCCTATGGATACAAAATAAAATTCATTTTATTTAATAAAATGAAAACACATTAAACAATATTAATAAGCATGATATATGTAGCGTATATATTAAAATAATTACACAATATATTGGATAAATATGAAAAAAATTTATTATTTTTCCAAATCTATGATTTCAATATTGTTGATAATTAAATTAATTAGATTATTTAAATCAATCTTCTTTTCTTCGAATTCGGCATCTTTAATTTTAGGTTTTATTATTGGATTTCTTGGCAAAAAGACAGTACAACAGTCTTCATAAGGCAGAATACTCGTTTCATATGTGTCAATATCTTTAGCAATTTTTATAATTTCTTCTTTGTTAAAACTAATTAATGGACGCAATACAGGATATTTTGCCACTGCATTGGTGCTTGTCAAACTTTCAATAGTTTGGCTTGCCACTTGGCCAAGGCTTTCTCCTGTGATAATTGTTTTATATTTATACTGTTCACATAAAATGTTTGCGACTCTAATCATAGAACGCCTCAATAAATTGATGGCATATTCACTTTTGCAGTTGACATGAAATTCTTCCTGCAATTTTGTCATGCTACAAATATACATATATTTTGACCCAATATATGGCTGAATCTTTTTTGCTAACGTTATAACTTTTTCTTTAGCTTGTGGGCTTGTGTAAGGAAAGCTATCAAAATGTAATATATCTTGTCTCAAACCTCTTTTTGCCATACAAAAAGCAGCAACTGGACTATCTATTCCCCCACTCAACAGCAACAATCCATTACGTTTCTCATCTAATGGAAGACCTGAATATGTATAAATTATATCATAAAATATGAAGGTAAAACCATTTTCTCGTATATCTACATGAATTGTTAGTTTCGGATTATGAATATCTACTTTTGCATTTTTGTTGTTATTTAAAATAATTTCTCCTAAATCTGCTTCAAATTCATTTGATTTTACAGGGAAAGTTTTGTCTGCACGATTGACATCGCATTTGAACGAGGTATTGATGTCTAATGATGAAATGTATTTTGTTATACTTTCTATATCGTTTTTAATTTCTATTGCTTTGGATATAGAGTGTATTCCAAATACGCACTTTAATTTTGAGATTATCTCGTTTTCATCTTCGTAGTTACGAATTACAAATCGATTTTGAATTGTTTCGATTTTATATATACAATTTTTTAGCGCAGTTTTAATATTATTCAATAACAATTTTATAAAATATTTTTTATTGCCACCTTTTAAGTGAATTTCATTAAATCTGATCAATATTACATTATTCATTTGTTCAACCTCTTATTTAATTCAGTAACTGTTTCATTTAAAGCACTTGCTAGCAAAATACAATCTTTTTCACAAATCTCTGCACCGAAACTAATTCTTATTGCACCATCTAAATATTCATTTGGCACTATGCCCTTTAAAACTCTATTTTGCCCTGCCTTGCTATTACATGCGGAGCCTGTCCCAATCAAAAACCCTTTTGATTCAAGCATGTGCTCAATAGTTTCTCCTCGCAATCCCTTGAAACACAAAGAAATGATATTGTCAACACATTTTTTATCAGACACTAGGTAATAATCGACTTTAAAATTATCTAAAATCAAATTTTTCTTTTGAGAATAATCTAAAATTTGTACATTGTTCATTGCAGTTTTGAACGCTTGTATTGCAGGGAAATTTTCAGTACCAGAACGCAAATTCATTTCCTGTCCGCCACCCAATATGAATGGTTTGAATTTATTTACATTAGTTATAAATAATCCGCCTATACCCTTTGGACCATTAATTTTGTGTGCTGAAATGGTGTAAAAATCGACTCCCAACTTTGATAAATCAATTTTTATTTTTCCTACAGCTTGTACCCCATCAGAGTGAACTAATATGTTCGGATTAATTTCCTTTGCTCGTTTTGTAATATATTCAATATCATTTATAGCGCCCGTTTCATTGCTAACATGAATAACTGAAATAAAAGCCACTTCACTATCAATTAAATCGATCAACTTATCAGTGTCAACACTCCCATTTTTATTTAAAGGAACAAAAATTATATTATATCCATTTTCTTTTAATTTTTTTGCAGTTTCATATACTGAACTATGTTCTCCACTACTGATTAAATATTTTTTATCTTTACGTGTCACCATTGAATTCAATACGGCATTATTGCTTTCGGTAGCAGAACCTGTGAAGATAAAGGTAGATTTTGCTTTTGCATTGAATTTTTTTAAAAAGAAATTTCTAGTTTCTTCAATATTCTTTTTCACATCAACTGATGGCAAATACAATGAACTTGGATTAAAATAATTATCACTTGCTTCAATATAACTATCAAGTGATTCTTTGCTTAATTTTGTAGTTGATGCATTGTCAAAATAAAACATGATTATAGTATATCATGTTTTTTATATTTTTACAATATTTTAAATAAATTATGGTACAAGATTGAGTGTTTTTCCTATAATAGAACCATTCAAATAAACCTCTGGTACTTTTCCAACAATTATGCTTTCTGCTAATAGTACTTGATTAGTTGTGTAAATTTCATATGATTTAATGGGCAAAACAATATTTACATGTACATTAATATACAAATACAACGTGTGTTTAGTCATATTTATTCCTGCAGATTCAAATAGGCTTTCAAAATTGCTACCTACAGCGCCAATAGGTGTAAGTTTAAAATTGATTACTGGTCCACGTCCAATCAAGAACGGAATTCCAGAAAGTGTACCCAAATTGATATTCAAACCATTATTACCTAGTGATGACATCTCTATTTGTGTCTGTTCTACTATTTTACGTGAGATGCTATTTATCTCGTATTGATTCGCTGTAAATGAAGCAATTTCTCCATTTGTCGTATAATTAATGTTTATCAATGAATCGTATGCCAACGTTTGATTTATAACCTTACTGACTGCCCTATTGATAGCCTCTTCTGTCAATGCTCGCGTTTCTGCTGATGTATATGTTTTGATAACTGGACTAGCGACGAAAAAATAATAGATCAATATAATAAATATAAAAATTACAATGAAAAATTTTATGAAAAAAGTTTTTTTTCTTATTAATCTTTTCATGTTTTATATTTATTAAAATTTTTATATATTAAGTTGATTTCGCCATAATATTACAAAATCTTTTATTTATTTTGTAGTGTCGTCAGTGTCCTCCGCGTTTTGTTTTGCTACTAAATATGAGTGCAAAAATAAATGAAGCAAATATGGCCATTGCAATTCCTCCAGCGGATGCAGTCAGCCCTCCTGTAAATATTCCGATTATTCCATCTTCTTTTGCTGCCATGATTGCACCTCGTGCAAGATTTGCTCCAAAACCTATGATTGGAACGCTTGCTCCAGCCTTAGCAAATTCTTTGAACGGAGCATAAATATTAAACACTTCTAGAATCATTCCAATTATTAAAAACAACACTAAAATTCTAGCGGTGGTTATCTTTGTACGGATTACCAAGATTTGAGCCAAAAAACATATGAATCCACCTACTAAAAATGATATTACATAATCCCAAATACTAAACATCTTTTATCCTTTTAAATTATTACAATTGTTACCAATTTTTTATTTTTTAATAGATTTTTTATTTTTGCTAGTTTTATTTGAAATTTTTTTGTTTTCATCCGCTACATACACTAATTCAACAGCGTGTGCAATGCCAGGAATGGTTTCTCCCTGTTGTGAGGTTGTAGTGCTCATTAATGCACCAGTGGACACTAGTAAAACGCGTTTGAAATCTCCTTTTTTCATTTTGTACAACACATATGAATTTAACACGCTTGCACTACATCCTGCTCCACTTCCTCCCATAAATACACGCTCTGTTTTGTCATAAATCATGCATCCACAGTCCGAATAATTTTGTCCTAAAATAATGTTTTCGTGTTCCATCAAATCTATTAATAATTCACTTCCAAGTTTTCCCAAGTCACCGGTTAAAATAATGTCATAATCGTCCACTTTATGTTTTGTATTTTCCAAATGAGTTTTAATCGTGTCACAAGCGGCAGGTGCCATAGCGGCTCCCATATTATTGATATCTGAAATGCCGTAATCAATAACTTTACCAAAAGTTACAGCCTCAATCTTAATTTTGCTTGCAAGATTTGAAACAATACTTGCTCCGCCACCAGTAATTGTCCATTGTGCTGTGGGCGGGCGTTGGTTGCCCAATTCTAATGGAAAACGATATTGTCTTTCTGCACTGCTAAAGTGAGTACATGTAGCAGAAACAATATTATTGGCAATTTTATTATCTACAAATATACTACTAATCGCTAAAGATTCGGTCATATTAGCACAAGCAGAATATAGTCCAATAAATGGCAAATTTAATTCACGAGCGGTATATGATGAACTGACAATTTGATTTAATAGATCACCACCAACGAAAAAGTCTATATCACTTATCTTTAATCCTGCTTTATCAACTGCATTAATTATGATATCGTACAAAAGCTTACGTTCAGATTTTTCAAATGTTTTTTCCTTTAATGTATCGTCCTGAATTACATAATCAAAATAATCTTTTAATGGTCCTTTGCCTTCTAACGGTCCGACCATACTGAATCCATCCAAGATATAGACATTGTTTTTTAATTTATACGTTTGCATAATAATCTCCTATAGCCCATTACAAAAAATATCCTATGAAACCACATATTATTGATCCAACAACACCGCAGACTATTACAGGGCCAGCTATAGTAAACATTTTGACGCAAATTCCGTAGATAATACCTTCTTTTTTAAACTCAATAGCAGGACTAGATATAGAATTAGAAAAACCGGTTATAGGGATGACCGAACCTGCTCCTCCCCACGCACCTATTACGTCATAAACACCAATTCCTGTAAGCAAGCATGTGATAAATATTATGGTCATTAACATACATGTGGTAACTTCACTCTCGCTTAAGTTAGGAAAAAAATATGTGTACATATCAAAAAATCCCTGACCTATAGCACATATTGTTCCTCCTAAAATAAATGCTTTGATAAGTGATGGCCATGCACGAGTTTTGGGAACTTTTGATTCCACATACAAATTGTAATTTATATTTCTTCTATTTTTATCCATAATAATCTCCAATTAGATTATTAACTAAAAAATGAAATATAAACAGTATTGATTTAATAAAAACCATAAAAATTTTCAAAAATTTAAATATTTATATCAAATTTATACATAATAATGGTAGCAAAGGAGTAATTATGAAAAAAATTATACCAATTATATCAATAATAAGTGCAGGAGTGATGCTCACAGGATGCAGCAATTCGCCTGCAAAATTATCTTCAAATGAACTACTAGATAACGTCAATACCTTTCAAAATTGTGTTGAAAATTATACAAAAAATGAAAGTGAATCATTGTCAAAAATTGCATTAGGCAAATATGAATTGACAGTTTCTGCCCCACTTAATGCCACATTGGTAAATGGAGAGATCTTAGAAGATAAAGATATAGAAAACAAAAATTTGCAAGATACAAAAAATAAAGATAATAGTGAAAAAAATATAAAGGCAGCATCAGATATTACTAGCGATTCAAATGATAGCAATAAAAAAGAAGACAAATTAATATCAAACAATTCAATTAGTAATCCAGAAGAAGATACAAAAAATATAACTGAAAACACAAGGACAATCACACCTATAGAAAATAAAACCATTGAAGGTATGAGCGAAAATAGAGAAATAATAAAACAAAATGTGCAAAGAAAATTGGCAGAAAATAATAATCAAAACAATACCAATAAAGCTTTGGACACTAATTTAAATTCAAATTCGATTGATAATGCAACTCCGCAAATTTTAAATTCAGAAAACACTACAGATGATTCCAACGAAGAAATTACTGATCAGAATCAAGAAACTGAAAAAATCTCCACTTTGTATTCTCTATCAGCAGATATAGAAGACTCATGTGATGAATTTTGTGAACTAAAGGAAGATATCGTCGATGCAATAATTGAGACACAGAATCTAATATCAAAAGTTCAGTCTAAAGAAATTGAACTGACTGCTGAGCAACGTATATTCTTATCTGAACAGTCAAATCAATTAAAAAGTCTTGCTCGCAGACTGTCAAATATCACAACTGAATTATCATTAAACTTAACAGATTTATCAAGCATGGTCAATGGAACTGACAATTTTGATACACTTTCTTTGAAATATTTAATTGTGTTAGACAATTTGGTCAACGGAAATGAATTGCTAGAGAATGGTTTGCAATCTTTGAATATGATAAACAATTTAATCGATACAAAATCTGATCTTGCACCTAATAATAGAGGTAGAATATTATATGGTTTTAAGAGAAACAATGAAGAACCAATTATTAAAGATTATATTATCAATGAAGATGGAAATATAGAAGAAAACAATATAGATAACAGCACAGCAAATAATGAAGATAAAATAGTTGCAGATATGCCCAATGAGGACAATCAAACTATATATCAGAACAAAATCAATACAAACAATACCACTAACAAATCTAATGAAAATAATACAAATGATACCAAAAACACTGATACGTATCAAAATAATAGACACAATACAAATATAGATACTTATGGCAATAGATATAGAAATACAGACACATTTTTTAATACAGCATTATTAGATAACGAATTTATGTATGGCAGAGGTGGTTATCCGTACGGAAATAATGCTATGTATAATTATAATGGTATAAACAACAATATGAACAATTTAAACAATAACGTTGATAATCAAACAAATAATACTACAACTGAAAGTGTAGATAATAATCAAATAACACAAAATACAGAAGAAAAAACAACTATCAATACAGTAAAAAAACAAAGAAAATTGACTAAGAATATAGATACTTATAAAGATGAAAATACTCCCACTCTAAGTGCAAAGTTAAAAAAATTCAAACAATCTGTATCAAATTTCTTTTCGAAACTTTCTTTGCCTAAAAAAGAAGGACAATATAAAAATCCTATTTATAAATACAGCGAAATAAATAATATATCTGATATAGATGACATCAAATAGTTTTTATACTCTCCTTCATATCTTTTAAAACTTTATTTTCAATTCGACTAACTTGAACTTGGCTTACACCAAGTTCCTTTGCTATCTCGCTTTGAGTTTTGTCAAAATAATAGCGCATTATTATTACTTGTTTTTCGCGAGCAGACAGGTTTTCAATTAAGTCTCTGATAGTTAATTTATCTAAAAAATTATCGACATTAAAATTGTCAGATAATTTATCCAAAATTGTAGTGGAGTCTTCGTCTTCACTATATTTTTCATTTAATGATAAAGGAGAAGTGTTGGCTTCCATGGCAAATACAATATCACTTATTTCCATATGAAATTCTTTAGATATCTGCTCTAACGAGGGGTTTTCACCATGCTGTTTAGTGTATTCATATATGAAGTTTTTGATAGATATTGCAGTGTGCTTTATGCTTCTTGACACTTTGACGCTTCCATCATCCCTTAAAAATCGCTTGATCTCTCCAGCTATCATTGGAACAGCGTATGTTGTGAATTTCACATTAAAATTGGCATCATAATTGTTTATAGCTTTTACAAATCCAAGCGCACCCAATTGATACAAATCATCGTATTCAATTCCTTTATTTAAATATCTTTTTACCACACTTTTAATTAAGGGGGAATTTAAAGTAATTAGTTTTTCTTTTGCTAAGTCATTTCCATTTTTTGCTTGATTCAACAAGTCAAAAGTTTGTTCATTCGTCAGCATCTACATCCCCACTACTGCATTTTCAATCTCTTTTTCCATATTTACGGTCAATCCCTCTTTGTTATTTTTCACCTCCAATTTGTCCATGAAACTTTCCATAACGGTAAATCCCATTCCACTGCGTTCTTGATCGGGTTTGCTGGTGTAAAAAGGCGTGAGTGCCCTTTCAATATCCTGTATGCCAATACCGTTATCTGTGATAGATATACTAACTTTATTATCAATAGTAATAATTTTCATATTGACGTAGCCAGATTTATCCGGATATGCGTGTACAATAACATTTGTTACGGCTTCATTTACTGCGGTTTTAATATCTTCCAATTCACTTATACTGGGATTTAGTGGCAAAATAAAACTAGCGACAACGTTTCTAGCGAATGCTTCATTTTCAGCAATCGCTTTAAATTTAATTTCCATACTATTTTTCATTTTTATACCTTCCTTTTATATAATTTTTGGCATAATGTCATAAAGCCCTGACATTTTAAAAATTCTTTCAGCATTCCTACTTGGATTTGTTATAAATATTGGTTTATTGCATTCACGCATTTTTTTATATCTGCCAATCAAAACTCCTACTCCAGTACTATCCATAAAGGTCAGTTCGGATAGATCCATCACAATTTGCACAAACCCCTTTTGAGTGTCTAGCAAAGTATCCAAATTTTTTCGTACAGTACTTGCTGTATATTCATCAAGTTCCCCTGAAAGCAAAATATATAATGTTTTGTTTACAATTCTAGATTTTATTTGCATAATACGCTCCTTATTAGCATTTTAACAAAACTAGAATTAAAAAAAATAATAAGTATTGTTGAATTTAATTAGTATTTTGTTGAAGATTGTTGAGTTTGAATTTAATTTTTAAGGTGAAAAAAAAAGCTATTGATATTAGCTTTTATATATAAAATAATTAATAGGTATTAAAAATGAAATTTATTTAGAAAAATACATAATTAGTAGAATTGCACCTACGATAAGTAAGCAAACAAAGAAGACAGTCAAGAATACTCTTAGTTTGTCTTTTGGCAGCTTCCCGACCTTTCCTGTCTGACCATTCATTAAAACCTTGTATTGTTTTTCCTTTACTTTGGTATTGACAAAATATACAGGTAACAGACAATAATTATATCTTCGGTCAGTATAAGATGTATCCAAGTCTAATTGCTCAATTTTAGTGCAGCCATGTTTATTTAATAATTGGCGTTTGATGTCATCTCTTATAATGTTTTCTGCTGTTTCAACACACGAATTGAACATTTTGTCTTTATATTCTAGCATATAACCGTGCATGAAATCTTCTTTGAATTCAACAGCTGATCCATATTCAAAAGGCATTATAGAAGTCAATTCGCTTTGTTCAATATTAGAATTCGCCTCCACTGTAATATTTTTGTATGCTTTATCAAAAAAGCCACTGACGTTTTTATATCTTATTCGTGTTTGTGCCTGACCTTTTCTGTCATGATATGTTTCTGTATAACTAAATACCCCATGATATCTTGATGAAGTGACCATATCAAATACAAAAGTATTTACATATACCCCAGTCACATCGTTTTCTTTTACATTTTTAAATATTTTTTTATTTGCATAAAACTTTTTATTTACAGTGGTTTTAAATTTTTTCAATGCATCCGCTTTGCCAAATGAAAAAGGTATGATTGAATCAATGTAAAGTAAATTTTTAGATTTCGATTTCACTATTGACGTATTGCCACAATATGGACAGGACGTCTGCATTTGAAATTTTGTCAACATCACATTTGCACCGCAAGATTTGCATTTAAAACTACGCAATGAATTGGCTAATTCATCACTAGAAGGTTCAATTATATGTTCATCAAAAGTTTTCTTGTTAAAATTATAGTTATATTGTATAGGAAAAATAGAACCACAATTTTCACAAATGTTCCCTTTATCTTTTGGACTGAAATGCAATTGTCCGCCACAATTTTCACAATTTTTTAACATATCAATATAATATCAAATAAAAATATTTATATCAAATAAATTTCATATTTTTTTAATTTTATCAATAATTTTATATTTTTTTTATCTAATTATTGCAAAAATTAAAATAAAAATATTAAGATAATAAAAAAGAATTAGAAAAATCTAATTCTTAAATGTTTTTTATATAATTTAAATTAATATTCACAATTATTCGGTGTACGTGGGAACAAAATGACATCACGAATATTGGTAATGCCTGTAATATACATCAAAATTCTTTCAAATCCAAGTCCAAATCCGCTATGTTGAACAGAACCGAATTTTCTAAGATTCATATACCACCAATAATCTTCTTCTTTCAGATTTTTTTCCTGCATGATTGCCTTTAACTTATTATAGTCAGTTTCCCTTTCACTTCCTCCAGTAACTTCACCAATTCCTGGGAATAGCAAATCACATCCTCGCACAGTTTTGTTATCCTCATTGATTTTCATATAAAAAGCTTTGATATCTTTTGGATAATCTGTGACAAACACTGGACGTTTGAATATGGTTTCAGATAAATATCTTTCATGTTCTGTTTGAATATCTGCTCCCCACTCAACAGGATATGCAAAATTTTTGTTATTTTTCTTGAGAATCTCTATCGCTTCGGTATAAGTGATATGTGCGAAATCATTCTCTATAACATTATTCAATCTATTGAACAAATCTTTATCTACAAAATTGTTGAAGAATGCCATTTCATCAGGACATTTTTTCATAATACCAGATATGATATATTTCATCATTTCTTCTTCTAATTCCATTAATCCGTTTAGATCCATAAAAGATACTTCTGGTTCCAAGTGCCAGAATTCATTTAAATGCCTATTTGTGTTGCTATTTTCCGCTCTGAAAGTTGGGCCAAAGGTATAAATTTTTCCAAATGCAGCAGCACACGCTTCACCTTCCAATTGCCCGGTTGGTGTTAGATATGTTTTTTTGCCAAACAATTCATCTTTAGGGTCAAACTTTTTCTCTTCATCATAAATGTCTTGCGTGGTCACTCTAAATAGTTCACTTCCACCTTCACAATCTGATGAAGTGATTATTGGAGTGTGAACGTAAACAAATCCCTTTTTATTGAAAAATTCGTGTAGCAAAAATGACAATTCACTTCTCACTCTAAATACTGCATTGAACAGATTTGTTCTTGGTCTTAAATATGCAATTTCTCTCAAAAATTCAAGAGAATGTTTTTTCTTCTGGAGAGGATATTCGCTATCTGTAGCACTGATGACAGTAATCTCACTTGCTTTCATTTCAAAAGGTTGCTTGTTCTCTGGTGTTAGAACTATTTTGCCCTTACACATAACAGCAGAACCAGTATTCAATTTTTCAATTATATCAAAATTAGGCAAATCTTCCTTTGTAAATACAACTTGCAAGCCTTTAAAAGATGTTCCATCATTGACATCCAAAAATCCAAAATTTCCATTTCCTCTACAACTTTTCACCCAACCGGCAATGATAATTTCTTTATCTTTGTATTCGTCTATATCCTTATGCAAAAATGCAATATCTGTTTTCTTCATATATACTCCTAAAATTCAAATAAATTCAAATAAAATTATGGTGTCAATCTGTCTGGACCTCTGAACAAGAACATGCTGTCTTTAATAGTTGGAATATTTAACAAAAGCATAGTCAATCTGTCGATTCCAATCGCAAAGCCACCATGTGGAGGAATTCCGTATTTAAAGAATTCCAAATAAAATTTGACATCCTCGCCCAAACCCTTTTCTTCTGCATTCTTTTTGATCTCTTCGTATCTATGCTCTCTTTGTGCTCCAGATGTTATCTCAATGCCCTTCCATATTAGGTCATATCCTTGTAAAATTCCATTTTTTCTCATATGATAAAATGCTCTTTTGTCAGGTGGATAATCTGTAACAAATAGATATTCGTGATTGAATTTATCTTTAGCAAGTTTTTCACATAATCTTTCTGCTTCAGTGGTCAAATCAGTTTTTTCACTTTCAGGCACTGTAAAATTATATCTTTTCTCAAGTTCGTCATAAATGTCTAACAGTTTCATTTGAGGGAATGGCAATGTTGGCACATTGATTTCAACACCAAAGACTTCTTTTATTTTTTCTCCATATTTTTCTTTTGTCTTTTTTAATGCATAAGTGAGCATTTCAGCCTCTAGATTCATAACATCCTGGAACGAATCAATATAAGAAAACTCCACATCAAAGCTAGTGAATTCAGTGGCATGTTTTTTCGTATGTGATTTTTCTGCTCTAAAACAAGGAGCAACCTCAAATATCCTTTCAAATCCGCTCGCCATAGCCATTTGTTTATAAAATTGTGGACTTTGAGCGAGATACGCTTTTCTATCAAAATATTTTACTTCAAACACATCTGACCCACTTTCGCTGGCTGTGGCAATCAATTTTGGTGTATGAATCTCAATGAAATCATTATTCAATAAATATTCACGCATTGAATTCGTCATCATAGTTTGGACTTGAAACATTAATTGATTTTTTTCTTGCCTTAAGTCGATCCAACGATAATCCATACGCTGATCAATTGAACTATCATCACTGATAGGCAATGCCTCTGCTCTAGAGGTTATCTCAACAGAATCAGGAATGACTTCTATGCCATTTAGTTTGACATATTCGTTCGCAACTGCTGTACCAGTTACTTTCACAGTGCTTTCTAGTGTAGCATGTGAAAA
Source organism: uncultured Clostridia bacterium (assembly GCA_946491735.1). Taxonomy (GTDB): domain Bacteria; phylum Bacillota; class Clostridia; order Christensenellales; family UBA1242; genus Onthoplasma. The sequence goes on from CAMLYK010000007.1 coordinate 31,215, forward strand.
AATTTCAGCAATTTCAGATTTTTCAGATTTTATGACAGTTATTTGAATTTTTCCTGACAAATCACGGATGACAACAAATTGCATATTTTTTTTATCTCTAAGATTTTCTATAAATCCTTGGAACTCTACTTTGCCGGGCTTAATTTCTGCTATTTTCATATATATCTCCAAATTACGTATATAATTATAGCATAGATTTATTTTTATGTAAAGAAATCTAAATTTACTTATCAAATGAAATTAAAACAATTATTATATTTTTAAAACTGACAAAAATAAAGAGGTCGTTTTAGATGACAGAATAAGGCACAACCTCTTTATTATGCTAAAAAGCACGTTATTATTTTATAATATAACAATTCAAAATAAAATTAAAATTTTTATTAATTTGCTATTTTTTTCATTATAAATTATGACTAAATTAAATTTTTGTCGAATTTTATGGTAGAGTTTTTATTTTATATTATGAATTTTTTAATACTAATCAATATTTTTTTTGATACATTCAGATAGTATGTCAATGATCTCTTCAATGTCATCTACACAATTTAATTTTACCCATTTCATAATTACAGAAACAACGCCATTTGTAAAAAATTCAAATATGTATATTTTTTTATTTTTAGGAATATCAAATTTATTTAAAATTGGTTCAAACACTTCTCTATACATTTTTTGAAAAGTTTTATCAACATTGAATAAATCCGGCTTTTTATTGATCAGTTGGAATGCCCTTTTATTTTCTTTTACAAACAATAGATAAGGTCTTAAATATTCTGGCGTTATTAATATTAGATCACTTAAATTTGCATCTTTAATTTTTGATACAATAGTATTGTTATCAAACGATTGCATAAAATCTTTATTGAGCATTTCAATTGTTTCTGCAAGCAGATCATATATGTTTTCATAATGAAGATAAAATGTTGAACGATTGACACCCGCTTTGTTGCAAATTTCTTTTATTGTGATATATTCTATATCTTTTTTCTCCAACAAAATAAGGAGAGCTTCATCCATCAAACGTGCAGTATTAAAGTATTTACTTTCCGCTTTGTTCATAAAACTCTCCTTTAATTTTATTCAGCTTCATTGCTGATTTCATTTGCTAAATTGATGATATCCTGGGCATATTTATTTTTGCTGTTAGTCAAAATCTTTTTATAGATAGGATAATTTACGCTCATTCCTACTATGCCTATTACACCAATAATGCTACCAACAATTTGCCATACAAGTCCTGTTGCAATGATTTCCATAGCTAAGCACATTCCAATTCCTAATATCAATGTAAATGCAATACCAAATGTATAAGCAAATACATTTGATGGGGTCTTAGCTTTCTTGTCTAATTTTTTAAGAGCCTTAACTTTAGAAGTATCTTTTGTTGCATATTCGTTAGCAATCTGTTCTGCATAAAATTTATCTGTGTTCATACTTGCCTCCTTACACACGCTTATTATAGCATGAGAAAAGCAATAGTTAGACAACACAAAGATAAATTTTTGTTGATTTAAAGCAGTGAAAACAAATTATTTAATAAATTTTATAAAAAAAAATTGATAATTTGAATTATCAATTTTGGTGGGAAGAGGTGGATTCGAACCACCGAAGACGAAGTCGACGGATTTACAGTCCGTTGCATTTGGCCGCTCTGCAATCTTCCCAATGGAGCTAGTGAAGGGAATCGAACCCCCAACCTGCTGATTACAAGTCAGCTGCTCTACCGTTGAGCCACACTAGCATATTAAGGACTGGTGCCTCGAACCGGAAGCAGAAAATCTTGCGATTGTTCTGGTTCCTCTCAAGCACTTTTGGTGCCTCGAACCGGAATCGAACCAGTGACACAAGGATTTTCAGTCCTTTGCT
>CAMLYK010000008.1 GCA_946491735.1 uncultured Clostridia bacterium
TTTTTTAATAATAATTATAAATTTTTATATTATTGGTTTAATTTTTGGAAGATTTTTTTCTCGTGGATATAATTTTGGAGTAGGCCTTATTTTTTCAATTACAATTATATTTCTTTCGCCTTTGTTTTCAGGTAGATTAAAAGAAATAGTTTTTAAATATTTTCCACCTAAAAGTTCGATAGCTCTTTTTGCTTCTCTTAATTCTTCAAGATAATTTGAACCTTTGTATGCTAAAACTAATCCTCCGATTTTCACATAGGGCAAAAGATATTCAACAAGAGTATTTAATCTAGCAACAGCACGGGCAAGGGCAATGTCAAATTTTTCTCTATAATCTTTAACATAATCTTCTGCTCGTGCATGAACATTTGTAGATTCAATGTTTAGTTCAGTACAAATTTGATTTAAGAAATTGATACGCTTATTCAAAGAATCTAACATTGTTAGATTTATATCAGGACGAACAATTTTGATTGGTAGACTAGGAAATCCCGCACCTGCACCAATATCAATTACATGTGAATTTTCTTTTATTTCTTCAATAGACAAAATACTATCAAGAAAATGTTTAATAAAAACATCTTCTTTGTCCGTAATCGCAGTCAAATTGACTTTTTCATTGAAAGAAATTAGTGAATTATAATATTTTTCAAATTCACTTAGATGTTCATTAATTAAATTATAATATTTTTCAATTTTTTCCATAAATGTTCATTTTTTATTTAAAAATTATTAAATTTAATATATTATTTGATAATTTAAAATATTTTTATTTGATAATTCCTTTTAATTTTAAATAGACGAGAAGAACATTGATGTCGCTTGGGCTCACTCCGTCTATTCGTTTGGCTTGACCGAGTGTAGTTGGTTTAAATTTGTTTAGTTTTTGTCTAGCTTCTATTCTTAGTCCATTTATTTTGGAGTAGTCAATGTCGGGTAGGGAGAGATTTTCTATGTGCTGATTTTTTTCAATGTATTCTAATTCTTTTTTAATATATCCTTCATATTTAATTTCAGTATTGACATAGTCTAGGACAATTTTTGGTACATTTGAAAATAAATTAAAGTGCGAAGCAATATCAAATATTGTAATATTGTTTCGTTTTATACATTCTTTTAATGTAAGTCCTGATTTTGGAAGACTTTCCCCTTTTTCAGTAAATAGTGGAGTAAGTTTTTCAGGATTACACATTGTATTTAGAGTGCTGTTCACTTGTTCAATTTGTTTTAATTTTTTCTTGAAAATTTTATATCTTTTGTCATCGACAAGTCCAATTTTTCTACCCAACTCAGTTAGACGAATGTCACAATTGTCTTGGCGTAAAATCAAACGATATTCTGCTCTGCTTGTCATCATTCGATAAGGTTCTATTATATCTTTTGTGACTAAGTCGTCAATCAAAACGCCAATGTATGCTTGATTTCTACCTAAAACAAATGGAGAGAGGTTATCTATATAACGTTCAGCATTAATTCCCGCCATTATTCCTTGTGCAGCCGCTTCTTCATATCCACTCGTCCCATTTACTTGTCCAGCAAAAAATAGACCTGAAATTTTTTTTGATTCTAGATTGTTTTTTAGTTCAGTGGCATTGATACAATCGTATTCAATGGCATAAGCAAAACGCATTATTTTTACGTTTTCAAAGCCGGGTATTAATGAATACATCTTTCGTTGAACATCAGTAGGCATGCTACTTGATATTCCTTGAACATATACTTCGTCAGAATTTTCACTCTCTGGCTCTAAGAAAAGTTGATGACGCTCTTTGTCAGCAAATCGCATGATTTTATCCTCAATGCTAGGGCAATATCGAGGACCAATTCCATTGATTTTGCCAGAATATAGAGGAGCACGTGATATATTTTCACGAATACAGTCATGCATCGCTGTCGATGTATATCCTAGATAACAAACTTTTTTGTTTTTCACTTTTTTACTGATTGGAGAAAATGAAATATTTAAGTCGTCACCTGGCTGAATTTCGAATTTTGAATAATCTATTGTTTTTCCGTCAACACGGGCAGGGGTTCCTGTCTTGAAACGCCTGATTTCAATACCTAAATCCATAAGAGATTTGGTAAGCATTGTGCTAGGTTCATATCCATTGGGTCCAGTATATTTAGTGAAATCTCCAATTATTATTCTACTATTAAGGTAAACACCTGTACAAACTATAACTGCCTTGCATGAAAAGTATTCATTCATACTTGTCTTTACACCGATAACTTTTCCATTTTCAACTAAGATTTCAGCCACTTCACACTGTAAAATATCTAAATTTTTTTGTCTTTCGATAGTATGTTTCATTTCATTGTGATAGACAACTTTATCCACCTGTGCACGTAAGGACTGTACCGCTGGACCTTTGCCTGAATTGAGCATTCTTAGTTGAAGCATTGATTTGTCCGCATTGACGCCGATTTCTCCACCCAGGGCATCAACTTCTGCCGCTAGTTGACCTTTCGCTGTTCCTCCAATGCTGGGATTGCATGCAAGAAAAGCAATACTATCAAGATTTAGCGTGGTGAGCAATGTTTTTTTATTAAGACGTGCCAAAGCTAGACACGCTTCGCTTCCTGCGTGCCCGCTACCTATTACTATTGCATCATAGTTGTCTATAAAGTTCATATACCGCCTTATTATAACACAGTTTTTATCAAATTCAATATTTAAAAGGATATATTTTTATCTGACATGAATTTTGATTTGTGGATTAAAAACAAAAATCATTTTCCCAAACAAAATTTAGAGAATATTTTGTCTATAATAGTTTCATTATTTGTGTCGCCGGTCACTTCACCAAGTGTGATCCAAGCAGATTTGATTTCACTGGATATTATATCCATTGTAGTATTATTAAATTGAAAAATTGCATTTTGGATCAGTGATTTTGCGCGTTTAACGCAGTCAATATGGCGTGTATTTGTGAGGTAAAGTTTGTTTGAATCAATTTTGTTGGATACAGTCTTATTAAATATCATTTCCTTTAATTTATCAATATTTTTTCCTGTTTTGGCACTGACAAAAATACAATTTTTATCAATCTCTTTAAATTCAAAAATTTCAATCAGATCAGATTTATTAAAAACTTCAATATAAGGTTTATCTGTTGAAATTTTGCTTGGTTTGAAATTGTCACTCACTTTTAGTACAATATCCGCTTCGTTCAAAATTTGCTTAGCGCGTTCTATTCCGATTTTTTCCACTTCGTCCGAGCTTTCATGAATGCCTGCTGTGTCGTATAGTCTAAAAATAATTCCATTATATTCATATTCCGCTTCGATAACATCGCGTGTGGTGCCTGCAATGGAGGTTACGATAGCTTTGTTTGACTTGCTAAGAGCGTTGAGCAAACTGGATTTTCCAACATTTGGCGTGCCGATTAAAGCAACTTTTATGCCATTTTTTATTTTTATTCCTGTAGAACTTTCGTCAATTAAATTAGTAAGATTTTCATCAATTTTTCTTAAAGTATCTAAAATATTACTCGTCTCATTTTCAGTGTATTCGTATTCAGGATAGTCAAGTTTGGCTTCTATTTCTGCTAAAATATCTGTCAATTTGTTTTGGTAATCTAAGATGATATTTTTAAGTTCCCCTTGCATAAGAGAACTACCGTTTTTCGCTTGCATCTCGCTTTCCGCATTGATTAAATCCATAATACCTTCCGCTTGATCAAGGGAGAGTTTTCCGTTAATAAATGCGCGTTTGCTAAATTCTCCAGGAGACGCAAGAGTGCAACCTAATGTTAGCAATTCATCAATTATCTTTTGAGCAATAAAATATCCACCGTGGGACTGAATTTCAACGACGTCCTCACCTGTATAACTATGAGGATTAGGAAAAAATACTACAAGACAAACATCTTCTAGATTTGAAAAATATACTTTTTTTAAATACATTTTGCGTGGCTCAAAATCTAAATCTTCACGGATGATTTTTTGTAAAATTTCCTTTGCTCTCTCGCCACTAATTCGAATGACAGCCACTCCACTGTTTCCCGCAGGAGTCGCTAGTGCTACAATAGTTTTTTCCATACGCATATTATATCACCGATTACTAATTTTAGCAAGGAGAAGAAATTAATTTTCTTTTTCAAGATGTGTATACTAATAAAAATGATAATATTTTACATTAAATAATTTTTATAAATACTATCATTTTGAATAAAAAAATGTTATTATTGTTAAAGTGATAAGTTGTTTATATTTTTAAATAAATCAAAAAACAACAAAGTAGTTCACTTTTAAGGAAATTGTATGAAAATATTAGATTATAAATTACTCAATATTATAACAAAATCTGAGTTATCAAAATCTGCTGCTGTTGCATACATGGCAGGTGCTTTATTGAAAAAAATTGCAGTAGATGATGAATTATTCATTGCTCTTTATAATAAATTGGACGAAAAACAAAAAGAAAAGATGCTTGCTTGTTTTTTAGAAGATAAACTTGATTAATTTGGTGCTCCCGTCAGGATTCGAACCCGAACTAATGGTTCCGAAGACCATTGTGCTATCCATTACACCACGAGAGCATATTGAAGAAACAAAAGTTATTATATTAAGATAACAAGAATAATTAGTTTAGGTGGGTGAGGAAATGTAACAAGTAAAACGGAAACTGCAAAAAGTGAGCAATTGAAGATTGCGTGTTGCCAAGTTAGCACAATGGTCTAGGGTCCCCACAAGTGTCGTTAGATACGAAGTGGGGAAACGCAAAGCATCAAGAGATAGAGAAGTTTGACGATAGTCAAACGAGCAAGAAACACAGATGATTTGCGTGTGCTATCCATTACACCACGAGAGCATATAACTATAAAAATGAATTAAAATTTATAGTTATATTGAAAAGTTCAAAGACTCAAACTTGGATTAGGAGCAAGAGTCATGTCTGCAATTCCTATGCCGTCAATGTATGAATAATATCCGGCACTTCCTATCATTGCAGCATTATCGGTACAAAATTCAAAATCTGGAAAGTAGCATTTTATATTATTCTTTTCACATTCTTCTTGCAAAGTTGCCCGCAGTCGAGTATTGGCACTAACTCCGCCCGCTACGACAATTTTATCATAGCCTAAATTGATACAAGCATCAATAGTTTTTTTCGTCAGTTCATCCACCACCCAACGTTCAAAACTGAGACAAATATCTTCTGTTGGAATTGGCTTATTTGCTTGCTCTAATTTGTGTACGTAATTTATAACGGCAGTTTTCTTTCCGCTAAAACTGAAGTTGTAGCCAAGATTGTCATTCGGTTTTGCAAATTGAATAATATTTTTGCCTTTTCGAGCCAGAGCGCTCACTTTTGGTCCGCCGGGATAACCCAGTCCAAGCACACGAGCTACTTTGTCAAAACTTTCACCAGCTGCATCGTCAAGCGTGTTGCCAATTATTTTATGATGATTGAAATCTTTTACCTCAATAATTGCAGTATGTCCTCCGCTGACAACTAAGCATATGAATGGAGGAACGAGGTCAGGAAAAGATAGATAATTTCCTGCGATGTGACCATAAATATGACTTACAGCAATCAAAGGTTTGTGAATAGCATAAGATAGAGCTTTGGCATAACTTACCCCTACAAGCAGAGAACCAACTAAACCCGCTCCATATGTGACGGCGATAGCATCAATATCTTGAAAAGTGAGATTTGCCTCACTCAAGGCAAGTCGGACAACGTTATCAATTGCAGTGATATGATTTCTACTAGCGACTTCTGGCACAACTCCACCAAATCTAGTGTGAATATCAATTTGGCTAGACACAATATTTGAAAGACAAGTCCTTCCGTCCACTACGACCGAAGCACTTGTTTCATCACAACTTGTCTCTATTGCCAATATCTTAAAATCGTTTTTCACACAGATATTATATATCAATGTTTTAATTTTTTCAAGTGATTAATAAATGTTTAGCATAGAAATAAATTGCTAAAAATGATTTGAACATATCCATTGTCAATCAAAAAATTGGTATTGACAACACTCATTATGTGTGATAATATCTGAAAAAGGAAGAAGCAACATATGAAATTGTCCGAATTGAAAAATTTAATTGAAGAAAAAGATAGATTATATAAAGAAATAGCTGATATTAGAAAAGAAGAAGATAACAAAATGAGTGAAACACAACTCGAAGACTTGAAGCAAAAAGAGAATTCATTTAGCTCTTGTATAGAATGCATGAAAGATTATTACATAAGAGATATTTTCAAATCATATTCATCTGATACTAACAAAATATTATTAGATAAATATGAGAGAATAAATCTTATTATCAAACAGATTAAAGAGATAATTAAATCTAAAAAATTTACTTTTGCTGTTCCATTAAATGATTTTGAAAATTACATACAACAGTATTTCAAAGATGTGTATAATCAAGACATACAGGTTCGAATTGGTGAATGGTATAGAGGTTATGAATATGGCACGATAAACTTTGATTTTGTAATTGAGACAGATGATAGAAGTTTTAAACTGGCACATATGAAGACATTTGACGAACGAAATCTATCAATTGATGTTGGACCGTTTTTGATAAGAAATTATGAAGAGGTCAAAGATTCTACGGGATTCAATATAGTATGTCCTTATGAAGATTATAAATCATTTCTAAAAACATATCCTGATTTTAAAGAAGCACTATGGTATGCAATCAAAGAGAATAAGTCCCAAGCAATTCAAGAAGCACTTGAAAGAAATGAATCGGACATAGAACGCAACAACAAAGATTTAGAAAATTTACAGTCGCCAGAGTATATGATGAAATTATTTAATAGGATAAAAGAAGAACGCAATCAGTCTATTGATCAAGCAGAAGAGAAAAATCAGGAATATATGCAGTTAAAACAAAAATTGAAATTGGCATTAGACGATATAAAATGATAAATTTAAACTTAATGATTGTTTTAAAAACAATAAAACTATAAAAAAAATCCAAGGGTTTCCCTATGGGTTTTTTTATTTTAAAAGTAATTTTTATTTTAATTTATTGAAACAAAGATATCTAAATTTTATTAAGCATTGGTTTTGGTGTGAGATTTCTTTAGATATTCATTGATAAATGGATTGAGATCACCATTCATAACGCCTTCAACGTCACTCGTTTCATAATCTGTGCGGTGGTCTTTTACCATTGTGTAAGGCTGGAAAATGTAGCTTCTTATTTGGCTTCCCCATTCAATTCGCTTTAAGTCACCTTTGATGTCGTTGATATTTTGTTTGTGTTTTTCTTCTTCAAGAGCAACCAACTTGCTGGTCAAAATCTTCATGGCATTTTCACGATTTTGCAATTGGCTGCGCTCATTTTGACAAGTGACCACGATCCCTGTTGGAATATGTGTGATGCGGACGGCAGTTTCCACTTTATTCACATTTTGTCCACCTGCACCTCCGCTTCTAAAAGTGTCAATCTTCAAATCTTCATTACGGATTTTCACATCTGTCTCTTTAGAAATGGCGGGCACAACCTCAACGGAAGCAAAACTTGTGTGTCTGCGTTTGTTGCTATCAAAAGGACTGATACGCACAAGTCTATGGACTCCCATTTCACCTTTCAATTTTCCGTATGCATACTCTCCTTTTATCCAAAGGACGACTGATTTTAGACCCGCATCTGTGCCATCCAGTTTGTCCACTACGCTAAATTCAAAATTGTTTTTGTTAGCATACATTTTGTACATTCGCATGAGCATTACAACCCAATCCTGAGCCTCCGTTCCGCCTGCACCCGAGTGAATTGTGATGATGGCATCATTGTTATCATATTTTTCATCTAAAAGTGTTCTTACATTCAATTCGTCCACTTTTTCTTTCAATTCTAAAAGTTCGGACAATGCTAGATTTAAAAGTTCAATGTCGGTTTCTTTTTCTAGACTTCGCACAGTAGAAATCAGCGAAGTAAGACTGTTTTGCAAAGTTTGAACTTCATTGAACAATTCCTGCAAAGATTTTATCTCTTTATTGGTCTGCATAGCATAGTCTAGATTATTCCAAAAAGAAAGAGATTCTCGTTCTCTAAGTAACGAGTTTAATCTCTCTTGCAATTCATTGAGATTAAGACAGGCTTTGGTTGTTTCGAACTTGTCCACCAATTTTGATAATTCGTCGCCTATGTTTTCAATATTCATAATGATATTATATCAAAAAAAATTAATAATTCAAACAAAATTGTAGATTTTTGAATCATATTATTGTGGACTATCAATAAGTCGATTGTCCAATTTATTATTGCTTTTATAAAAGGCTATAGGTTATTAGGATATTTTTAATATAGAAAAAGTAAAAAAGCACGAATACGTGCTTTTAAAATTCTATAAGTTCTTCATCTCGTATGTGTAAATTGCCTGTGGTTGTAGTCACTTCTAATGTGGCAGTAAAACTATATTCATCGCAGTTGATGTATTCTGTTCTCTCCTTATCTGTATAACCACCTGTTCCAGTGCCAGAGATTTGCATCAAATTCACACTGACGTCTCCCGAATCCGTTTTGGTGTGCAATCTATATTCTGCATATCTATTAATCAATAGAGAAACTGAGCCAGATCTCCCGTTTACAACATTTTCTCCATAGACGTTTTGCATACTAATTTCAGCTCTGCCGTTGTCTTTTATGGTTATATAGACGTTTTCAACTCCACTTGCAGTAATTTTACCATTATTTGTTGTCGCTTGCAAGGTTCTAGAATTTCTATTGTTTAAATAACTTTCCGCGTCACTATTAAAGATGACATTGATATCTCCATAAGTAGAGGAGGCAGTCACTCTTGAAAATGTTGAGTTGACAGTGATATTTCCATCACCGGACGTAAGAATTAACGGTCCAGTACTCTCAGATATTACAATGTTTCCAGTATTTGTGGTGATATCTGAAGTGGCGAGATTGTTTTGAATCTCTACCGTTCCACTCCTTGTCAAAATGACGTTGCTACCATTGGTAAGATTATTTATATAGACATTCGTATCTGACGAATTTAAATCGAGGTAGAACACTGTATCAATTTCGATTCTGCCGCCAGCCTCGTCTATATCTTCTATGAAGTTGTGGCACTCTTTTAATAATATGACGGCATTATTATTGGATTCAATTTCAAAATTTCCTAAAACAGAATTCAAAGCTTCAAAATATCCACTTGTAGCAGACAGAGTTACATTATTTGTATTAGTAAGTACATTCGAACCTATGATGAAATCTCCACGACCTATGCTTGCATCAATATAGCCAAGTATGCTGCCACTATTAAAACTAAAATTCCCGCTAGTTGTGTTGTAAATTAAATTGTTGATTTGAAGGTTTTCATTATTTATTGAGGATTGAGCACTGCGATTGTTTAAAACAATATCAAAACTTTTACTAGTAGGTATTCTCAACTGGATTAAAGAATCATTTGCGATTGCGGCACCATAAGGCTCGTCAATATTAAATGTCAAGACACCGGAATCAACATTGGCGTCAATGTTAATATCGCTATTTCTATTCAACACAAAACCAAGTGAGTTGGCATAAACTCTGACTGAGATATTTTCACTATCTGCTGGCACAATTTCAAAATCATATGATCTAGAACTTATTTCAATTCTACTAATACTATTTGAGTCATAGGATTGTGAATAATAGTTGTCATGGTAACTGATATAGGTAATGCCAAACAAACTTGATCCTGGTACAAAAAACAAATATAGGATACATAGTGCAAACAGTCCAATCAAAAGTAAAATCACTATTAAAAAATATTTCCAAAAGACTTTCATATTTATATTTTATATAATCTACAAGTTTTTGTCAATAGAAAGCAATTAAATCGGAAATTTTAAATCATTTTAACTTTGTGCGAAGTCAAATTTGTAAACAATGAAACATGTGTTAAATTTTTTGGTGAAAATTTAATTTAATCAACATACTTAACTTATAATATTTGCAATAAATCATGTAAAGTGATATAATAAATACCGAGGTATTATATGTTGATTGATATTGAAGGAACAGACGGCTCAGGCAAGGCTGTTCAGACAAAAAATCTTTATGAATATCTGATGAATAAAGGGTATAAATGCAAGTTGGTGTCTTTTCCAAACTATGACAGTCCATCAAGTGAACCCGTGAAAATGTATCTCGGCGGAGAGCTAAATAAAGATTTGGATGGCTATCAAAACAGTGCATTATTTGCTGTCGATAGATTGATCACAATGAGTAATATAGATATCAATGAATATGATTTTGTCATATTTGATAGATATGTTCCTAGTAATATGATACATCAGTCAACAAAACTTACGGACAAAGCGTCAATAGACAAATTTATTGATTGGGTCGCGGACTTTGAATATGTAAAATTGAAATTACCTCAACCCGATAAAATAATTTTTTTGGATATGCCACCAGAATACAGTATCAAATTGTCTAATTCAAGATCTAATTTGAAGTGTAAAAAGGATAAAGACATATTAGAATCTGATGAAAATCATATTCGTACAGCGTATGAACGAGCCAAATATGTTGCAGAAAAATTTAATTGGGAACATATAAGATGTGTGGAAAATGATTTAAAATCAATAGATCAAATTTTTCAAGAAATTTTAAATATATTGAGTCTATAATTGACAATATTTTAAAAGATTCAATTTGAATTATTGAGTGACTAAATTTAATAAATGGAGAGAATATGAAAATAATTACTAGAAGAGAATTGATAGATAAATGGTTTAAATTTTACACTAGCAAAAATCATGTGACAATTCCAAGTGCAAGTTTGATTCCAGAAAATGATCCAAGTGTACTTTTCACGACTGCAGGTATGCATCCGCTGGTGCCATATTTGCTTGGCGAATCTCATCCGAAAGGAAAGAGATTATGTGACCTTCAAAAGTGTATTCGTACAGGCGATATTGATGAGGTTGGGGATGAAAGTCATTTGACATTTTTTGAAATGCTGGGCAATTGGAGTTTGGGAGATTATTTCAAAGAGCAGATGATCCCATGGAGTTTTGAATTTTTAACCAGTCCAGAATTTTTAGGTTTGGATAAAGATAAACTTGCCGTCACGGTTTTTGCGGGAAACGATCTTGCACCTAGAGATGAAGTTTCAGCAAAATTATGGGAAGAGCAGGGCATCAAAAAAGAAAATATATACTATTTGAAGGATAATTGGTGGATCTTGGGTAGCGGAATAGGTCCGTGTGGTCCAGATACTGAGATGTTTATTGATACGGGAAAACCAAAATGCTCTCCAGAATGTAATCCTAGTTGTGATTGTGGAAAGTTTTTGGAGATTTGGAATGATGTGTTCATGGAATATAAAGTCAACCACGACAAAACTGTAGAAAAACTCGCACATCCAAATGTGGATACGGGTATGGGCTTAGAGCGCACATTGTGCAAATTGAATGGTTACAAATCCGCATATGAAACGGAGTTGTTCGCTCCAATAATAAAATATCTAGAAAGTGTAAGTGGAAAAACATATCAGGATGATGAATTCACAGCATCTTTTAGAATTATAGCAGACCACATGCGTGCTGCAACTTTTATCATAGGAGATGAAAGAGGAGTTAGTCCAAGCAATTTAGGTCAGGGATATGTTTTGAGAAGGCTTATTCGACGAGCAATTAGACATATGAAAAAACTTGGCATACCGAGTGGGCACTTAGGAGAAATTGCAAAAATTTATATTGACTATTTCAAACAAGATTATCCTGAACTTAGTATGAATGCACAAAAAATTGTTGACGAACTCAATAAGGAAGAAGAGAAATTCTTAAAGACCATTGAACTTGGGAATCGAGAATTTGAAAAGGTGATTGCAGGCATTGAGCGAAAAAATCAATTTATGTCAAAAGATCCTAATTACAAGCCAGAAACGACCATCAGTGGCAAAAGTGCATTCAGACTTTATGATACGTTTGGTTTCCCAATAGAGTTGACGGCAGAGATGGCGGAAGAGCGCGGATATAATGTTGACATGGACGGATTCAATGAGGCGTTCCGTCAACATCAAGAGTTGGCGCGTACAACTAACGCTGGAGTGTTTAAAGGCGGACTTGCTGATGACAGTGTATGGACAACGAGGCTTCACACTGCTTGTCATCTGTTGCTTGCTGGACTCAGGAAAATGTTTGGCACTCATATTGAGCAAAAGGGAAGTAATATCACAAGTGAAAGATTGCGTTTTGATTTCAATTTTGATAGAAAACTCACTGATGAGGAAGTAAAGGAATTAGAAGATTTTGTCAATTCGGCAATAAAGCAATCAATCCCTGTGGAACGAGTTGAAATGACGTTTTTAGAGGCAAAGAAAAAGGGCGCTTATGGCGTGTTGAAAGCACAAGATAGTGATGTTGTATCTATTTATAAAATTGGGGATGTCGATTTCCAGATCTGCGGTGGTCCACATGCCAAAAACACAAGTGAATTAGTGGATTTCAAAATCATTAAACAGGAAGCCGTGTCTGCGGGTGTTCGAAGAATTAAGGCTATCATAAACACTAAGAAATAAAATGATTAAATAAATTATTCAAAAATTTGAACTATAAAATAAAAATCACTAGCATAAAAACTAGTGATTTTTTAGATTTATATTTAAATAATTTGATTTTAGTCACCACTAAATGGTAGCAAAGCAATATTTCTAGCACGTTTAATCGCAACGGTCAATTCACGTTGATGACGACTGCATGTGCCAGTCTGTCTGCTTGGTATAATTTTACCCTTTTCTGTTACAAACTTTTTCAATCTAGGATCTTTGTAATCTATAAACTTACAATTCTTATCTTCACAGAAAATGCAAACTTTCTTTTTATTAGTTTTATGTTGTTTATAAAACTTTTTCTTGTCAGCGACTTTTTCTTCTTTTTCTTCAGTCACTGGAGCAACTTTTTCAACATTCTCAACTTCTTCAATCTTGTTTGCCATAATTCTTCTCCTTATAAATTTTAAAATGGTAAATCGTCATCAATTGGTTGTAAGTCTGCAACCGGAGAATTAGATATGTTAGCACCGGCTCCCATTCCTCCCTCACTTGAACTAGATTCGCTAGAACCATCATTCTTTGATGACAAAAATTCTACTTCATCGGCAATGATATCGACAGCAAAGCCTTTTGTTCCATCCGCACGTTCGTAATTCCTCGTTTGAATAGAACCTGAAACGGCAATTTTGTTACCTTTCTTTAAAAATTTTGCACAGTTTTCAGCAGTCCCTCTCCATGCTGTGATGTTGAAAAAATCTGTTTCTCTTTCACCATCTGCGTTGGCAAATCTTCTGCCTACTGCAATTGACAATCTGCACACTGAAACACCACTTGTAGTAGTGCTCAATTCTGGATCACGGGTCAAATTGCCTATTAAATATACTTTGTTCATAACATCTCCTTATTATTTTGCAACAATTATATAACGTAAAATGTTATTAGTAATGGCAAGCAATGAGCCTAATCTATTAGGAACATTGGCATCTGCTGTGAAATTTACTAAAACATAAAAACCTTCACGTTTCTTTTGAATTTCGTAAGCGAGTTTTTTGTTTCCAACACGTTCAACAGATTCAATTTTGCCACCATCTTTTTCAATCATGCTGTTCACTTGAGCGATAAGTGCTTCTTTTTCTTCGTCAGTAGATTGACTTGGGATGATATACATCAGTTCGTAATTTTTCATTTTAACCTCCTTGTGGACTATTGACCCTTTCGGGTAAGGACATTAACAAGATATCGACATCTATATTAATGTGTTAAAATTTTGATTTTTTTAACGCATTAATTATAGCATACTAAAAATTAAAAATCAAGTAGTAATAATTAAATTTATTTATATTTACTATTAAAGTTGAGTCTGTTAGACAAATTTACATTTATAAACTTAACATTATAAAAAAGATAGGATGAAAGATCCTATCTAATTATAATCGTACGTTCTTTTTATTTATTGATGATCTCTTTAAAGTAATCCCAAACATTTGCTTCCCTATGCGTGTCTGTTGCTAAAATGTTGATTTTGTCGACCACAATTCCGTCTATGACTATTTCAACATTTCCTACAACTTGATTTTGTTTTACGCTTGTTAGCATATTAGGTAAATTGTAATTAAGTGAGTAGTTTACTTCTTCTCCAATCTTGCTAACCATTGTATAATCGCGCTCGGCACGTAGCCCTGTGGAGCGATCCATGCCTTTGATTTTAATTGTTTTTTCTTCTAAGTCTTTTGAACTAAATATAGTTTTACTTTCATAATTTTCAAATCCATAATTCAACAAATCACTTGCATATTTGAATCTTTCTTGGCTAGAGTCTGCACCCAATACTACTGAGATTAAACTCATATCATTGCGCTTTGCTCCAACAGCCAGGCAATATTTTGCCTCATTAGTTGAACCGGTTTTCCCGCCGATACAACCATCATAATATCTGGATAGTTTATTTGTATTAACCATTTGGGTGGTGCGGCCGCTAGGGTGAGTGAAGTCTTCAAACCAAATTGAAGAATAAGTGTGGTATATGTCATAATCCAGGACTTCTCTTAAAACAAGTGCCTGGTCATAAGCGGAAGAATATCCTTCAGCACTTGGCAATCCAGTGCAATTTGCATAGTTGGTGTCCTGCATGTCCAACTCTTTTGCTCGTTCATTCATCATACGCACAAAATTATTTTCGCTTCCCGCGATGTATTCAGCGAGGGCAACAGATGAATCATTGGCACTGGCAACAATCACAGACTTTAACAGTTCACCTAAAACATATTCATTATCACTATCAAGGAATATTTGACTACCGCCCATTCCGCTTGCATTTGAGCTCACCATCACCTTATCATCTAGTGAAATTGAACCATTGTCAATATGCTCTAAGGTCAACAATACAGTCATGAGTTTTGTCACACTGGCAATTGGCAGTTTTTCATGGCTGGCATTTTCATAAAGTACTTGTTTAGAATTTTTTTCAATCAATACAGCGGATTTGCAATTAGCAGGGGTTGTAAAACTTGCATCAGCAATCAATGCTTGATTTGAAAATAAAAATGCAAAACTTAGAATTGCTCCCAAAATGATTAAAGATAATTTTATAATTATTTGTTTATTTTTTTTCATAAAATTCTACTCCTATTGTAATGATAGTTTTTGTAGAAATAAAAATTTTATGTGTAAAAAATAAATTATGGACACATAAATTAAACAAAAAATTAAATAAAATTAAAAAAATTTAAATATTTATAAAAAAAATAATAAAAATTAAATAAAAATAAAAATTTTTAAAATTAATTTATTTTTTTATTTTAAAATTATCTAATAATATTTTATCTTCATAAGATGCTCTAAAGCTGTCTTTTATTTTTTGAATTGCCTTATTGTTAGCAAATTGATTTAACATTTTGTTTTTAAAAATTAATAATCCCATTTCTCTATTTTTCACAAAGCATTCACATACGAACCATGCCAGTGCCATATTGACATAATAGTGAGTTTCGTTTTTAAAACTGGATAAGCTATCTAATATGATCTTAATATATTTTTCATCATTAATAAACTTAAACCATATCAGTACTCCAATTCTTCGAGTGTATGGAAAATCTGATTTTATGTATTCTTGACTCAAGGCAAAAAAGTTTGATTTGTTAATTTGATTTATGTCAAAATCAAGACAATCACATAAAGCCCAATTATCAATATTTTTTGAATATTCGTCTAAATATTTTTTCATCAAATTAAAATCTTTTATTTTAGAAATCAAACATCCATTGATGAGCCAATTTTCAAAAGTTGAATTTAATTTCAATTCAAGAAAGGATAGGGCGTTTCCTTTGTTGATTTCTTTTGCAATCTTCTTGATGACTGGCACCTTAATGCCTAACACAGGCATATTTGTATTGTAAATGCGTTTTGTCCAGTCGAGTTTTTTTTCATCAATCTCTTTAATCGAATTGAGATATGATTCAAATTCTTCTTTATCATTTATGCCCCAAATGTCTTTAATTAAATTCATAAAACACCTTTAAAACAGTAGATTCCACATCTCTTTTACTAAAGTGCGAAACTGATTTTCTCCATAGTGGATAATGATATCCACTCGTCCGATAATATTATTATTTGATATTGGACCTCCCGTCAGACAATCAGTGGAATTGCCCCAGTTGTCACCCATGAGTAAATATTCGTTATCATTAAGAATTATGCAACATTCGCCCTGATCATTTTCTATAGAATTTGCAGGGAATTTTTCAAAGAAAGTCATATATATGCTATTGAAATAATAATCAGTAACAGAGTTCTTTTCTTTTGTATACAACATTTCATTATTTACATACAAAACGTATTGAGTCCCTTCATCTTTTATCTGAACAATATCATTAGGGCAGCCAACAAGTCTTTTTATAATATAACCATTGTCCCACCAGGATACATCTGCCACAACAATATCAGAGTTTGTATAACTTGAAAATTTATTGATATATACGACATCCCCATCTATTTGATTGCTCGGCACATTTGCATTGAGGGTGGGATACATGGAGTTTCCGCGTACATTTGTCCGTATAAACACAATGTTGAATATTATATTGATAAGTGCAAAAAAACTAACAAACATGATCAATACTGTTAGAATAGCACTTGAAACATTTAGCAATATTCGCTTTGTTCTCGACGACATAGTAAAATTATATCATAACAAATAAAAAAAATAAACTAATCTAAAAAATTTATTAGTTTATATTTAAAATAATTGTTTTAATATGTTGAAAAATACGTATAAATTATATTGTAAAAATTTGTAGTGTTATTAATCAAAAAAAAGACAGCTTATTTGCTATCTTTTAAGCTGACAGTCTCTAAGAAAACACGATCATCTTTTTTGCTCAAACGGCTATCTTCAATATAATAACCATTTCGAATGAATTGAAGATTGCTCTTTTGTTTCAATGCAAATGGCTCGATAAACGAAATGTGTTCTTCCATTGAATTTGGATTGATAATTTTATCCACCATGCCACTTTCATACACTTCACCTTCTTTTAATAGACTATGAAATTTTCGAGTTTTGATTTTTACTGCTTCATTTCTGCTCAACCAATGAATAGTGCCTTTTGGTTTGATATTTTGTTCTTTTGCGTCATATACAATTGAACAATTCAAATGATCAATATTGCCATCTTTATCTTTTACAACTTCATCACATTTGATAATATATGCGCCCATCAATCTAACATACCCGTTTAAAGTTAATCGGAAGAATTTATTTGTTGGCTCAATCATGAAATCTTCTCTTTCAATATACAATTCATTACTAAATAGGATATTGTGTTTTTTGCTATTTTCAATAGTTGGATTATTAGATATTGCTATCTTTTCAGTTTTATTGGCAGGGTAATTTGTGATATTAATTTTTATTGGATCAAGCACTGCTACCACTCGGACTGCATTTTTATTTAGTTCTTCACGGATGCAGGCTTCCAAAATATGAGGTTGAACGATGCTGTTGGATTTTGCAACTCCTATACGTGTGCAGAATTCGCGTATTGCGCTTGGAGTATAACCTTTCCTTCTAAAACCAGACAATGTAGGAAGGCGAGGATCGTCCCATCCATCTACATAACCTTTTTGTACCAACTCATGCATATAGCGCTTGCTCATCACGGTTCCATCAATGTTGAGTCTAGCGAATTCAATTTGCCTAGGTTTCACTCCAGGAAGTATCCTGCAATTATCTACGAACCAATTATACAACGGACGATGATCTTCAAATTCCAAACTGCATAGAGAATGAGTGACTTGCTCATATGCGTCGCTCAGTGGATGAGCAAAATCGTACATTGGATATATGCACCATTTGTCTCCTTGTCTAAAATGTTTTACGTGCAATATTCTATAAATTACGGGATCTCGCATATTAATGTTTGGATGTGACATGTCAATTTTTGCACGTAAAGTCTTTTCGCCATCAGCATATTTGCCTGCTCTCATTTCTTTGAAGAGTTTTAAGTTTTCTTCTATGGAGCGATTTCTGTATGGGCTCTCTTTGCCGGGTTCGGTCAGAGTTCCACGCATAGAACTGACCTCTTCAGCACTAAGATCACAGACAAATGCTTTTCCTTGTTCAATTAAATCAATAGCACAGTTATACAAGAATTCGTAATAGTCAGATGCATAAGTCAAGTTTTTCCATTTGAATCCAAGCCATTTTATATCTTCCATTAGAGCTTTGACATAAACTTCACTTTCTTTGTTTGGATTGGTATCATCCATTCTTAAATTCGTATAACCCTTAAATTTTTCTGCAGTCAAAAAATCTATACAGATAGCTTTGGCGTGTCCGATATGTGTGTAACCGTTTGGCTCGGGTGGGAAACGCGTAACTATCTTTTTTAAGCCTTTTTCTTTTATATCTTCTATGATTGCTTGTTCTATAAAATTAGATGCAACAATATTACTGTCCATAAAATCTCCTAATATAGAATGTTATATCATAAAACTGATTAAAAGTAAAATAATTATAAAAAAAATTTAAAATTATATAAAAATCAACAAAAAATAAAATTCACATAATGAAATACTATAAATATGTTTAGAAAAACTGTTAATTTATTGTGTTAAATATAACTTGTGTTGTTACCGCCATTGCCAAAATACAATAATAAACCAGAATACACGGTATCAATAAACTGATTTTTATATTCATCCGTATTTAACAATCTTTCTTCTTCAGGATTTGAAATAAATCCACATTCTATTAAAACAGAGGTGTAATAACTACAATTTAAAATATAGTAATCTCCTACTTTTCCTTGAGCTGTTGTGGCATTGCAATATTTGTTTAAGCTTGCTTGTATTAAATTGGCACAATTTTTGCTAGCTTCGTCGCCATTGCGATAATAGGTCAATGCACCGCGTGCTTCGCTTGAACTAAAACTGTTCATATGTATGCTGATCACCAAATTTGGATTCGCGTTTTGGATGATATTATATCTTGCTCGCATATCACTCATCTTTTTGTTTTTAGCTGTCTCAGAATATAGCCCATCGTCCGTTTTACGAGTCAATTCCACTCGATATCCTGAGGCTGTCAATTTTTCTTTTAACGCTAAAGCATATTCCAAATTAATTTCTTTTTCTATTGTGCCATTTGCTCCAACGCTTCCACCATCTCTACCTCCATGCCCCGCGTCAATGACAATCACTATGCCATTATAATTTGAAACACTATAAGCTACTATTCCTGAAAAACAAGAAGAAAGCAATATCATAATGCAAAGCAAAATTATCATACATTTATTAGTAATAAAAAATTGTTTGAACTTCATATAATAATTATATTTTTAAAATCCTGAGTTATAACTATCAGTTTGAAAATATTATATTAAAGCGTTATAGTATAAAATTTCAAGTTTTATATCGAAATTGAAAATAAAAAAATCATTATTTAGAAAATTTTATTAATTATTGTTCACAATATATCAATTTTTAGATGTAAATACTAAAATTTTAATAAATTATAGTCTTATTTTGAAGTTAAAAAATTTTGAAAAATTTGTCTTATCCACAACAAAATTCGACTTTTCCACACCGTATCCACAAGTTATCCACAGAGTTATCCACACAATGTGGATAACTTTTTATACATTATTTATAAATTATTGTTAAAATTAGAATGAATATTTAGAATAAATATGATATAATAAAAACATGAATAAGTATAAAAAAATCTTGGATAATTTGTATAATGTTCCATCAGTTTGCTTAATTGGGCATATGGATCCTGACGCGGACGCACTCTGCAGTATGGTGATCATGAGGGAATTCTTGATGAAACAGTTCGGTATAAAAAAGGTGGATCTTTTTGCTGAAAATGAAACAATACCTCAAAATTATTTATCGATTCTTGAAAATATAAAATTAAATAAGTCTTGTACTAAATATCATACTGCAATTATGATGGATAGTCCAAATTTAGATAGAATTGGAATATTCAAATCTTTGTTTGAATCTGCAAAACAAAAAATTGTAATTGATCACCATGATACCAATTTGAAAAACGGCGACTATAACATTGTTGAGATAGTCAGTTCAACATGTGAAATTGTCTATAAGATATTGAAAGCTTATAATTATAAATTTTCCTCTAAAATATATGGTAAAATTTATGCAGGATTAATCACTGATACTAACAATTTTTCTGTAGGCGCAATAACAAGTGATACATTTAAAATTGCTAGCGCCTGCTTTAATTATATAGATAGTAGCGCTATTTATAATAATTTTTTCAATAATAACACAATTAGGAATATGCATCTGCTGGCTTTAGCTATTCAAAACGTCATAACGTTGGAAGATGGAAAGATAATATTGACTCAGGTAACAAAAGAACAAGCCTCATTATATAAAGCAAAGTTTGATGACTACACTGGCATAATAAATAGGTTGGCAACCATTGCAGGTAGTTGTCTTGTCTGTTTTGTTCAACCTAAGGGTAATGCTTATTATGTAAGTATGCGTGCTAGACGTGGTTATGATGTCGCTTCAATTGCAAAAAAATTTGGAGGAGGCGGTCATGTTGGGGCTGCTGCATATTTGAGTAAAAAATCAATAAAAGAAATTGAGGAAGAAGTATTAAAAGAATTCTTAGATCAGATCCATAATAGGAAGAATCCTATAACTAAAATTTTTTATTAATTTGCAAAAAAACACAGAATATGTAATTCTGTGTTTTTTATTGCGTGTCAAATAATTGGTAGGCGCTCATTATTTTCTTAAAACAGCGTCATATATTCTATCTAAGTCATCTTGTGAATAGTAATCAATGTATATACGTCCTTTTTTATCATTTCCAATCACGGTAACCTTTGTGCCTAATTTTCTTTGTAGTTCGGCTACAAAATCTTGTAATTCTTCACTAGGTAATTTGGCTATTTTCTTTTTCTTTTTATTTCCAAGGATTGCATCAACTTCTTTTTCTAGATCACGTACAGTCAATTTGTCCTTAGCTATTTTCTTTGCCAAAATAATTTGTGTGGTATAATCGGTAACAGCTGCAAGTATTTTTGCATGTCCAAATGATATTTTTCCTTTTTCTATTAAATCAATAACTTCTGGATATAATGTAAGTATACGAAGACTATTTGCTATTGCAGATCTAGATTTTCCTAATCTTTCAGCTACTTTCTCTTGAGTTAGACCGTATTCATCCATTAATTTTTTTATACCTTTTGCCATTTCTACGGGATTGAGATCCTCACGTTGTAAGTTTTCTATTATGGCAATTTCTGCAATTTGTTTATTTGAATAATTTTTCACTACAGCATCAATTTCTTTAAGCCCGCAGATTTTACATGCTCTAAATCTTCGTTCACCAGCTATAATCATATATCCGTCTGGCATTTCATTGACCACTATTGGTTGAATTAATCCGTGTATTCTAATGCTTTCTGCCAATTCATTCAAACTTTCTTTATCAAATGTTTTTCTTGGCTGATTTGGATTTGTGTATATTTTATCAATATTAATTTTTTCTACGTCTCCATGTCTAATAGTGTAATTGTTTATTGGCTCTTCTGTTTTTTTATTTTCGACTTCTTCGTCATATACCTTTAATAAGCTATCCAGTCCTCTTCCTAATCCTAATTTCATATTTTCCTCCATTGTTCCACGTGGAACATTCACATTATAATTATACATTATTCTTATTTGCGTGTCAAATAAAATAAAGATTTTTAGCAAGAAAATTTGGTTTTTATATGAAGACAATATCTTTACTTTTAGAATCTGTTGATATATTAGAAAAATTGTTCCACGTGGAACAATTCAAATGTAAATATAAGTTTCAAATTATAATAATATATTTTAAGTCAACAAATTTAAATATACTTTAAAGATGTATTTCAAGATTATACATTAGCTATGAAAACTAAAATATAATATTCCATTAGATAATTCATAAAAATTTAAGTATAATGTAAAAATTTTATATAATATGTTAAATAATAATAAAAAATGTTCCACGTGGAACATTTTTAGAATTTGTTTTATTGAATTTTAAAATTTAATTATTGTTTTCTTAAGAATTCTTCACTTAAAGCCTTATAAGCTATGGCTCCTTTACTTCTGCTATCATATAATAGAATTGGCTTGCCATGACTTGGACTTTCAGCTAAACGTACATTTCTAGGAATATATGTATCATAAACTTTGGTTTCAAAATATTTTTTGATCTCTTCAGCAACTTGTGCTACCAAATTGCTACGGTTGTCTTTCATTGTCAACAACACACCTTCAATTTCAATATCAGGATTCAAATGTTTTTTAATCAATCTCACAGTATTCATCAGTTGACCTAAACCAACAAGTGGAAAATATTCACA
Source organism: uncultured Clostridia bacterium (assembly GCA_946491735.1). GTDB lineage: Bacteria > Bacillota > Clostridia > Christensenellales > UBA1242 > Onthoplasma. The sequence continues at coordinate 22,348 of CAMLYK010000008.1, forward strand.
TTGGATAGGTATTATTATTGTATCAGTGGCTGTCAAAGCATTTACTGTCAATAATCCAAGCGATGGTGGACAATCAATGAAAATGAAATCATAGGTTGATTTGATGTCCTTTAATGCCTCTTTCAAAACATTTTCTCTATTTTCAACATATACAAGATCGACTTCAGCTCCTGCCAAGTCTACAGTTGATGGTAAGACATCTAAATTCCTTACAACTGAATTATATAATGCGTCTTTAATATTTATTTCGCCTAATAGCACCTCGTAAATTGAATTTTTGCCCTTTTCAACCTCAACTCCTAAACTAGCACATGCGTTACCCTGAGGGTCAATATCTATCAATAAAACTTTTTTTCCTGCGTCTGCGACATATGATGCTAAATTGACGCATGTAGTAGTTTTACCTACACCGCCTTTTTGATTAGTTATAGAAATAACTTTACCCATATAATTACTCCTAAAACTATTTTATAACTTTTTTATTTTTTTGGCAATTAAAAATAAACATTTTTTGCAAAAAAATAAAAAAATATTATAAATTTAATGTTTTTTGACTGAAAATTTGAGTTAAAATATGTATTTTTCTAATTTTTAATTTGTTTTTTGTTAAATTTTTACAAATAAATTTTGATATTTAATTTTATTGACAAAAACGGATTTTTTTAATATTATATAACAAATATATATTGGAGGTTAAATGAAAGCAAAATACTCTATAATTGTTCCTGTATACAATGAACAAGAATCTGTTCCTTTATTTGTGGAAGCGATTAATCCTATAATGAATAATCTTAATGAGGAATATGAAATAATTTTTGTCAATGATGGAAGTAAGGATAATACATTAAACATTTTAAAAAATTATGCAAATAAAGATCATCATATCAAGTATATCAATTTTGCACGAAATTTTGGACAACAGGCTGCAATCTTTTGCGGACTAGAACATTCTTCAGGAGATGCTGTTGTTATAATGGATGTCGATTTGCAAGATCCTGTGGAAGTCATTCCTTTGATGATAGACAAGTGGAAAGAGGGTTATGAAATTGTCCATGGGAAACGAACAAAGAGAAAGGGTGAAACATTCTTCAAAAAAATCACTTCATCAATGTATCTAAAGTTTTTGCAATCTATAAGTGGATTAAAGATCCCTAAAAATGTTGGAGAATTCAAGCTCTTAGACAGAAAAGTTGTAGATGTTATCAATGCGATGCCTGAGCATGACAGATATTTGAGAGGATTGACTTCATGGATTGGTTTTAAACAGACAGAAGTTGAATTTGAGCGAAAAGAACGACAGGCAGGTGAAACTAAATATACGTTGAAAAAGATGCTTCGATTGGCTGGCAATGGAATAATTTCATATTCTACTTGGCCATTAAGTTTGTCAATGAAGACTGGAATAACGTTTGGATTTTTGAGTTTAGTATGTTTTATAACCTTTATTGTTCTGGCTTGTTGCAAAATTTTCTTACCTTTGACAGCATGGTTATTCCCGACAATTGTATTAATGTTTAGCATTATGTTTGTCATTATTGGATTCAACAATATTTATCTGCGCCGTACATATGAAGAAACGAGAAATAGACCGCGCTACATTGTTGAAGAAACAAAGAACTTTGATAATGAGTAAGAATAATTAAAATGCTCTTATCATTTAAATTAAACTATTGCTATGAGGTAAAGAAATTGTGTTAGACTTAATTTGGTTGTCATTATGTGTGATTTTGGCTATGTTTTTAATGGTTCTTCTATTGATTCCTAAGAATATATATTTAATCCTTTTTGAAAAATACAAGAAGTTTGCTAAGGATCATAAAAATGTGGCAGAAGTACTACGATTTGTGATATGTGGTGGTATAGCTACAGTTGTTGATATGTTTGTTATGGGTGTTGTCATGTATTTCATGCAACCAAGCATATATCCAACTTTTTTAAACGTATTTATCAATACTCCTACACCTTCAACTATTGCGACAGTTGTTGGTACAGGAGTTGGATTTGTTGTTGGTTTGTTGGTAAATTATGTGCTCTCTATTTTATTCGTGTTCAACGAAAAGGGCACAAGCAAGTCAACAAAGGGATTTATTATTTTTACAGTGCTAAGTGTTATTGGGTTAGGAATCAATCTTGCGGGCATGTATATTGGATTTGATCTACTTGGATGGAATCAATGGTTAGTAAAAATAATTGTTACTATTATAGTGTTGATATATAACTATGTTTCAAAAAGACTTTTGTTGTTTAGAAAAAATCCAAAAGAGGTCAAAAAAGATTAATGTATTGTAAAAATTTTAAAAGGAAAATATAATGATAGAGATAGTGCAAGATATACATCACACTTTTAAAGCAAAAAGACTGCTCTATCTTTTTATTTTTTTTGGAATAATTTGTTTTTTTTCTTATCTTATTTCTTTCATCTTTAATTTGTCTGATTATGCTTTTGGACACGATGTAAGATATCACTATTCAATAATTCGAGCACTTGATAATATGTGGGATTCGGGCATAGGATTTGATCGAATAGTCAATTTGGTCGGTCAAGATTATGGATATGGAACGGGACTTTTTTACTCTCTTATCCCTGCAGGTACGGCAGTGATTTTAATGAATGTCTTTTCAATGTCTATAGGGAATGCGGTATCATTTGAAATATTTTTACTTTTGAGTAGTAGTGGAATTGTGATGTTTTTATTTATGAAAAACATTACTGCCAATAATCGAATGTCTTTGACCACTGCATTAATTTATGTCACTTCACCTTATGTACTAATCGATATATTTGTGCGTTTTGCATTCAGTGAAATGTTTTTAATTCTGGCTATTCCTTTAATTTTGTGGGGTGTGTACGAACTTGTGAACAAGAAAAATATTCGAAAATTTTTCTTGCCATTCACGTTGGGTTATACATTGGCTATTATGACGCATCTTACAATGACTGTCTTTTTAACAGTGTTGATACTTTTATATTTAATAATTTATATAAAAGATATTTTTAAATTCAAATTATATATTCCACTATTGATTTCAACAATTGTGGTGCTATTATTGAGTGCAACGTATTATGTTCCTATGTTTTACAATATGAGAAGTGTTGGTCTGGATAATATGAGTTATACCAGTGAATTTTTATCATTCAATGGACTGTGGTCGTTCGTCTTGATATGGCTAATTCCTTCCACTCTTCTAAACATCTTCACAATTTGGGTGTTTGCAAAAAATCTTAGTGACAACAGAGGGAATAACAGCAAGGTGAAAAAAGTACTATTTACTTTTTTATTGTTGACATTCATAATGTCAACCTGTTTCTTCCCATGGTTTGTACTTCCTGATTTTGTTGGATTGATTCAATATTCATGGCGTATGTATATTGTCAATATGCCTTTGCTTGCGATATCAATAGGATATTTAATAAAAAATGACGCATTTAAATCTCACAAATTTTCATTAATATTTGGGACAGTAATCTGTATGATTTTGTCATTTGGTGTAAGTGTTAATTATAATTTCTTTCCAGATAATAACGAGGCAAATTCAATCAATAAAACTCTGTTTGAACAAACGGTGAATGGAAAAAGTGAAAACCGTGGTCTAGGTGCAAACAAAAAAGGCGATTATTTGCCAAGCAGATGTACGACTGACTATATATTTTCAAGAGTGAATGATTCGATGGTAATTGAGTCGGATGTGAAAATCACTGAATTTGCAAATTACCAATCATTACATCAAATTTCGTTTATCATTACTCGCAATAGAGGAGAAAGTTCTGTGATTAGAATTCCGTATGAACTTATTCAAGATGTTCAGATTTATCAAATTTCAGATGACAAGAATAGTATCAGTTATAACATAACGACCGAAAATCAGGATGGCTGGTTAAAATTGAATTATTCAAGTTGCGACAGCGAATGTAAAATTACGATTTTATATGAAGAAGACAGCCCATTGGATAATTATTTAAAACAAAATCCATTTGAATTTTTAATCATTTCTGGAGAGGCTAGTTTCACTAATTTTATTAAAACTTCTGCTTCTAATTATAAAGTAGATATAGATGTTATTACAACTGCTCAAATTGAGTTACCTACATTGTATTATAAAGGATATGAAATAACTTTAATTTCAAATGATGGCGAAGAGATAGACATCACTCCTATACATAATGAAAATGGATTTATTTCCATCAATCTTGAGGATAGTGGAACTTTAACGGTTAAATATGTTGGCGAATATGTCACAATTGCTAATATAGTATCAGTTATTGGATGTGTAATTTGCGTTATTGGTGCGGGTGTGGTTTTCATTATACCTAAACGTTTCACGATTTTAGAAAGCAAAGAGATCGTTGAAAATTAAACGATCTTTTTCTTTATTGCAACAAATAAGTGTATGAGTTTTTAAATTTTTAAAAAGTACTTGCAAATTTATCAGTTTTGTGATAATATATATTCGCATAAAAATTTATTCATATTGCTAGGTTTTTCCAATCTTCAATCATGTTTTGCACTAGATCTTGTGCCGTTGGTTCATAACAAAGTTTACAAACTAATCTTAATATATTACATATGCGTTCATAGCTCAGCTGGATAGAGCGTTGGTCTACGGAACCAAAGGTCGGGGGTTCGAATCCCTCTGGACGCACCATTAATTTTCAATACTAAAGGACTTCTAGCGATTTTGATCATCGCTGGATTTTTTTAATCACTTTTACTCCAAAGTAAAAATAGAAAATCTTTTATTCTCATAAATTCTTTTCCAAATAGACCAGTTTTTCAATTTTACCAAATTTGTTCATTCCGTCAATATTTTCTTTTTTTATAACAAAACCATTGTTTATATCAGCCTTTATCGCACTTTTTCTTGACTCAGGCAGTTTGTGATATAACTTTTTGACACCCTGCGATTTCAATTTTTCACAAAGCAATTTGATTGCGGGAGTGGCATATCCCCTTCCTCTATGCTCACCCTTTATCACAATTCCAATTTCATAAGAATTTTTTGCTCTGTCAAACTTTGCATAAATTTCGCCAACAAATGCGTTATCATTTTTTATAAAGTAATAATAATTTATAGGTTCATTTCCAATCCATTTTTCCGCCCAAACATTTTTCAATTCTCTCAAATCTGTTTGAATGGTTCCGTCTGCACGATTATACCCAGCAATGTTTAAATCGTAACCTGCATTATAGTCCATTGTGTCAGGATCTTCTTTCATCTCTTTTTTAAACCACAAATCCTCTTTGTGTGGCACAATCAATTTCAAATTCATTTACACTCCAATTTTCACCGAAAAGAACTTTCATAATGTTTTCGTGATAATCTTAAAATGTTTTTTGTTTTATCACTTAAATCATTAAATCTTTTTCACGCCAAGTTTTAAATTGTTTAGGTTTAGAGGAATTATTTTTTCACTTTACCATAATATTATTCTAACATAAATTAGCTAGAACTGTCTATCTTTATTAAAAAATTACAATATATAGGAAATATAAAAAATGTTATACTTGTTAAAAAGGAAAATATTTGATCAATAGAAAGAGTATCATCCCAAATAAAGACAGAAGTCTTATTGCTGAGGTAATGGATTTTGTCCTTTGTGCAATGCATAACTTTTTTTATTAAGAATAATAAAAATAAAAAAATTATGAAATTGCTCATATTATACATAAAGAGGTCTAGACTTTTAACTAAATGATAAAACTGGACGCACCATATATCACTAGAATATTTCTAGTGATTTTTTCTTTCTAAATTTCATTTTATATGAATTTAAATAAAGATTATAGTAAATTATAGTGAATTATAATTACACTTAAAATAGATAAAACGTTTATCTAAAAGGAGGTGCAATTGATAATACAAAACAAAAAATTAACTACAATGTTTTAAAATTAAATCAAAAAATAAAAGGAGAGAATATGGAAGAAAAAAAAGTATTTAAAAACAGAATTAGTAGTACACCCAACAGACGAAAAATTAAAATTATTAATCAAACTGCAGATGAAATTTTGGCTGACATAGAAATGGCAGACAATCCTACAGAAGAAGGAACTGTAATCAACGCCGAAATATTAAACAACCTACAAGATGTGGCGTATGATGCATTAAATCAAGTAACAAATAAAATGGGTTCGGTTGTAAACGAAAATGGTAGTCCAGTGAATTCATTTGATGCGGATAAAAAATTGAATGTTGACCAAGGAACTGCAAATGCAAACAAAGTGATGACAACAGACAATAGCGGACAAATTGTTGCAAGTGATAGTATTCAATTCAACAATTGTAAAATGTATCTAGGAACAGATAGTAATGGAGAACAGTCCTATATAATTGAATTTCTAGATAGTGGGAAGAAGGTTTACATCAATCAAACTACATATGACCGAATTGGTTTACCTATAGGTTCAATATTTCAATCTACAATTAAAATTGATGATTCAACTGTACATATTTTAGATGGGGCAATAATTTCACAAACAGGAATCTATGCTGATTTTGCTACATTTTTAAAACAGAAAGTGACAGAAGGTAAAGTCGCTACTTGTGATAATGCCACTTTTGAAAATGAAGTTTCCTTATATGGAAACTGCGGTAAATTTGTGATTGATGATACAAACAACACAATTCGATTACCTAAAATCACTCGTTTTGTGCAAGGGTTGTCAGATATCTCTAATATAGGACAATCTATAAATGCGGGACTACCTAATATTACAGGATTTGCGGGATTCTCATATTTATCGAACGAAAGTGCATGGAATTCGCCAACAGGGGCTTTATCTAGTAGTTTTAGAAGTACACGAGACAAACATGCTGGTGCGGGTAGTTCGCAAACAGAATATGGTGCAAACATACATTTTGATGCGAGCAAAAGTAGTGCTGTTCCAAATATCTATGGCAATTCTAATACGGTCCAACCTCAAGCGACCCAATATCCGTATTATATTGTTTTAGCTAACAGCATCAAAACAAATCTACAAGTTAATATAGACAATGTGGCAAATGATGTAAGCTTACAGAATACCAATATTGAAAAACTGGAGGAGGATTCTTGGGAATATGTTACAAAGTTTACACTTACTCAACAAACTTATGAATGGGCAATGATGTATAATTTTGATTTTTTCTCGTACGACTATGAATTTGAAGGAGTGGTTGGAACAAATCATACAAATTCGATCTATCTAGGTCCTCTTGATAGCAATGCAAATCATATCACTGTGGGCGTACGTTGGGGAGCTATTCGTTTAATGGATAACAACAATTCAGATGATCAAGCATCCGTTTCAGGTTATACAGTGATCGATGATAGTTTGGACTATCCTATATGGCTTTGTGATGGTTCAAAAATTGATGCACATTTTGTTATCAATGTTAAACTCCACCAAGATGCGATGGATAATGGTCATATATACTATGAAACACGTGTACACTCGTTGTATTATGGTGCACAACAAGCGTGGTTGAATCACGGAATGTTCTATGGAGGAGCTGTTCCAAATGGTCAAATTAAAGGTTTCAGACTCTGTTCAAATGGTTCAACATCTACAAATACTACAGAAAATAGTTATTTAATTTTAAGAAGAAGGAGGAAAAGATAAAATGATTGGTAAGGTAGTTATATCAAATAGCGACGGTTCAACTCAAGTTATGGAAAAGGAATTTGAAGAACCTAAGACAAGTCAGTATGAAATACAAAAAATTATTGAAAGTAAAAAAAAGAGGCTCGAAGAATTGACGAAAGATTTTGAACAAGACAGGATCGGATTTGTAATTCCGAATTTGGAAGAACGCAAGCAAGAATTCAAAACTTTATTAAATGAAGTAAGGTTGCTTATGGGTAAGGATAAAAGAGAACTACAAAATCAATTAAATGATTCTACTGAATCAAGTACTCAAAACTAAATATTATAGGAATCTATTATATAAATAGGTTCCTATATTTATGATCATTAAATTTTGAAAATATTATAGTTAGTTATAGTGAATTATAACTACACTTAAGATAGATAACAACAATTATCTTAAAAGGAGGAGAATTTATGGAATATGAAATTTTTAATATCTTTAAAAACTACACACTTGAAGCACTCATTGTAGGATTTGGAGCGTTTCTTTTGACATATCTAATTAAAATACCAATAAAGAAAAAGACTTCTACCTTAGAAGAAAATAAAAGGAAAATGGTAAACATTGTTATCATGTTCATACCGCTTATCTTATCGTTTATTGCAAGTGTACTGTATTATGGTATTACAGAAAACGAATGGATCTCATTATTAATTATAGATAGCGCAATAAGTTCTTGGTTAATCTCATTGTCTTTGTATGCTATTGTATCAAGAATTTGCTTGGTTATAAAGGGTATCAAGTCCGGCAAATTAGAGATAAATTCTAATTTAACAAAAGAAATGATAACTTATATAAAGGATACTATCAATACTCTAAATAAAGAAAATAAAACAACTGAAAAATCACTTGCCAGCATCACAGAAAGAATAAATTCCTTAACTAAGTTAAAGGATTTGTTTTGCCAGGATAATTCAACGATGAATTTGACAGAAATATCTGATTTAAACAATGAAATAATTTCACTTCAAGAAACGGAAAAAGAATATAAATCTCAAATCAAATCCAATACTGAAAAAATTAATACATATACAGAAACTTTATATGCCAAGACCAATAATAAAAAATTCTTAGAATATAGACAATCACTATTTTAACGAAAAAAAATGACAGATTATATCTCTGTCATTTTTTTACTGATTTCCACAGTTATTAATTGCTATTAATATTATAATTGCTCGTATCTGTTGTGTCAACGTATTCTCCATTATTCGACAAAATTCGACAAATGTGATTTCCCCAGGCATCATAGATATATTTACAAATTAGTGTGTTAGTGCTGTCATATATACCTATAATATCTCCCTGAATATTCTTCTTGTAGAAATAGTCGGTTCCATTGTGGTTGAAGCCATTTATGCCATCTGTTCCGTAATAGAAGAATAGAGTGTCAGTTCCGTCGGTTTGGGATATGATTTTGTTTCCATTTAAGAAAAACTAAATAAAAATAAAAGGGCATTTAAATGCCCTTTTATTTTTTGTCCTTA
>CAMLYK010000009.1 GCA_946491735.1 uncultured Clostridia bacterium
GCAAATAATACGTTGATGGAAAAATTGAAGCAAAAAAAGAGTATGAAAATATTATTAATTATAGCTATTATAATATGTTTTTTGTTTTTAGCTATCGCCATCACCTTGACTATAATTTACAATAAATATGATCTAGATGTAAACAAACTTACAAATCTAAATAATGGAATAAAGGTATATTCATCATCTGGAATAGATAATACTTTATATAACACCAATAGATCAATAACTGAGATTGATAATCTGCCAGAATATGTAAAAGACGCATTTATTGACATAGAAGATAAGCGATTTTATTCACACAACGGCTACGATCTGAAGCGAATTATAAAAGCGAGTGTTGTGAACATATTGAACCAGAGCAAATCACAGGGGGCATCAACTATCAGCCAACAGCTCATAAAAAATGCTTTATTATCAAATGAAAAAACGTATTCTAGAAAATTGCAAGAAATTGTTTTATCTATTAAAATGGAAAAACTTTTTTCTAAAGATGAGATATTGGAAATGTACTTGAATACAATATATTTTGGATCAAACGCATATGGAATTGAAAATGCCAGCAAAATATACTTTAATAAATCTGCAAAAGATTTGACTATTAACGAAGCATGCTGTCTAGCTGGGATAATAAAATCTCCGCTCAGATATTCACCTAAAATTAATTATGAAAATGCGCTGGCAAGAAAAAATTTTGTGGCAAAAGTAATGTTTGAAGCAGGAAGCATAAATGAAAATGAATACAATGAAATCATATCCTCCCCTATAATTCTCTCTGAATATAATGAGTATGATCATTCGTACGAGGAAGAGGCCATAATCGAAGCTTGTCAATTATTAAACATAACAGAAAGAGAATTGATCAATAGAGAGTATCAAATTGTCACGTTTAAAGATGATACTCTGCAAAATGAAGTCATCAAGATAAATAATTCACAGATTGTCGAATGTGAAAAAAATTACAATACTGATTTGGATAGCTTGTCAATTGTTGTAGACAATTCGGGCAAAGTGATTGCTTATTACGCCAACAGCAATTACAATTTACATAATTTAAGACGCCAGCCAGCATCAACTCTAAAACCATTATCTGTGTATATGCCAAGTATAATACACAATATATTGACGCCTGCAACTTATATCTTGGATGAAAAAATAGATTACAATGGTTTTTCTCCCAGCAATGCAGACAAACAATATCACGGATATGTTACCACTAGATATGCTCTATCTCACTCACTTAACATTCCGAGCGTAAAAGCACTAGAATATGTTGGTTTAAACAATTCTAGAGATTGTTTGAACGATTTTGGTATTATAATTGACAAATCAGACTTAAATCTCAATCTTGCGTTGGGTAGTCTAAAAAATGGTGTTTATATAAAAGATTTAGTTTCTGCATACGTCACCCTAGCCAATTTGGGCAATTATCGCGGACTATCTTTTGTCGATAAAATTTTAGACAAAGATGGCAATGTCGTATATGAACATTCTGATTACTCTGATCAAATATTCAAAGAAGAAGATTGTTTTTTGATAAATGATATGCTAAAGGATAGTGCAAAATCCGGTACTGCAAAAAGATTAAATTCACTGAACCTCCCTGTTGCTAGCAAAACAGGTACTGCCTATGATGGCGAAAAAAATACAGATCTATTCAATATTGCATATACCAGCGAACATACAATGCTCACTTGGATAGCAGATTTGTATAATAATTATTTACCAGACAATATGTTAAGTTCTGTTGAACCAACTGAAATAAATAAAAAAATTTTAAAAATTATATATAAAGATACTTCTCCATCTGATTTCAAAAAACCTCAAAATGTTGAATATTTGCCATATGATGTAGTAGAAGCAAAAGAAAATCATAGAATAATCTCCCCCACTAAAAACATTGAAAGATATATTGTATATGACTATTTTAAAACGGATAATAAGCCAATTGAAATTAAAATATCAAACAATCTTGATTTGTCTGTGAGTATGAGTAAAATGGGTGCAAATATTTCGTTTACTGCTCAAAAGAACAAGGAATATAAACTTTATAGAAAAATAGATGACAATGAAGAAGTGATAGATAATGTCAAAGAAAAATCAGAAAAAGTCAGTGTTATAGATAACAATATTTTTAAATACGACAAAATAACATACTATTTATTAGACGAACAGAACAACGCATCTGAGCAAATAACCATTAGACCTAAAGATTATTTAATGAACCTATTAAACAGTGAAATATCAAAAAATAAACGAAAATGGTATGTCAAATCATCTTATGATTAAATTATTCAACAGTGACGCTTTTGGCTAGATTTCTTGGCATATCTGGATTGTATCCCCTTTTTATAGCAATTTGATAACTTAGCAACTGAAAAGGAATTATAGCATATATTGGTTTATAGTTTTCATCGATTTTACTAAAATCAAAAAATTCATCTATCGCTATTACCTTTCCCTCTCGTGACTCAATCTCATTTTTTACAATATCTAACTTATTTTTATCACTTGATGTATTCAATGAAAGTACATAACTATTTTTATCAATCAAAGATAGTGTGCCATGCTTTAGCTCACCCGAATACATTGGAATTGTATAAATATAATCAATTTCTCTAATTTTTAAACTGGCCTCTAATAGTAACAAATAGTCCATATCTTTTCCTATTAGAATCAATTTGTCAGATTTTTTTAATTTATCAACTATACTTTTTAAATCTATTTTAGCGATAAAATTCTCTATATCCGCAACCAAACTCGATATATCTAAATTATAATTTTTATCCTTCAACACTTCCGTTATATACGCAAAAACAAATAACTGACTACAATATGTTTTTGTGCTTGCTACGGCGACTTCCTTACCTGCTTTGGTAAGTATTTTGTAATTTGCAATGTGCGCCAATGTACTATTTTCTTCATTAGTGATCAAAAATATTTTCCCATTGTGTTTTTTTATGTCTTGCGCCACCTTGATGCAATCAGCTGTTTCTCCGCTTTGGCTAACTATAATATGCAAATGCTTTCGTTTAATCTGCTTGTTGATTGAATAATTTGAAGCTAGACAACTATCAACAAAATAATTTTTGAATCGCTTGAAAAAATACTCTCCAATCAGACAGGAATGATATGCCGTTCCGCAACCAATTAAAGTAAATTTGTTGAAATGCTTAAAAATTTTCTTTATATCTTGTTTACGCAGATGATAATATGTGTTTTCTATCCCTTTTGGTATCTCGTTTATCTCTTTTAGCATATAGTATTTATACTCACCAAGAGTAAATTCATTAATGGTATTTTTATGTGGCTTAAAGTTTATTGTTGTATTTGACAATGGAATTATTTGATTCTTCTTTATCATTATTATATCGTTGTCCTCTAAAGTATACAATTCACCTTCTTTAAGACTAGAAACATCACTTGAAATATAAATACCATCTTCTGCCTTTAAGATACTTAACGGACTAAATTTCTTTAAAATAAAAATATCCCCATTCTTCTGACCTATAATCAATGAAAAACTGCCATCTAATAATTCATATAATTTTTCTAGTCTCCTTTCTACTCTGCCTGACATACTTGCCAACAAATTTACAATCACTTCCGTGTCTGTATCTGAGTAAAAAGGGATATTGTTTTTCATCATATCTTGTTTTAATTTATCTGCATTTTTTATTATCCCATTATGAACTACAACAAATTCGTTATTAAATGATTCATGTGGATGAGTATTGTTTATATTCACTTCGCCATTGGTTGCCCATCTTGTATGCCCAAAAGCAATTTGAGCAGAGCTATCAATCGCTCTTGGCAGATTATCTAATGTGCCTACTACTTTATTTATTTTAAATCCATTATCAAAATAAGCTATTCCACATGAATCATATCCTCTATATTGAAGACGATATAAGCCTTGCAAAACTTCGTTATAAGCATTGTTTGATCCAACATAACCATATATACCACACATATCAACTCCTTATTAACCTGTTTATTTTTTCTGAATAACTCAAACTATTTTTTGATTGTATAATAACTATCGTCAAATCTTCAGTATTTGGAAAATAATTAAAATTTTTCAATAAATAATTGCTGTTTTTTATAACTATTGTGTTTGGGCAAAATTTTTTGAACATTTCGTATACCAATTCATAATGTGTGCAACCCAAAACAAAACAATCAAGTTGATTTAGTTTGTATTTATCTATATGATGTCTGACAATTCGCTCCAATTTGTTTTTATCAAATATATTGTTTTCTATCCTTTTTGCTAATGTGACATCTGCTATTACATTATTCCTGTTTAGCATCTTTTTTGTCAGTTTTGTAGATAGATATGTAAGATTTGGATTGAATTTCATAGTTATCACATTTTTGTACTTTGTTTCATCAATTAAACTTGATGCAGTATTGCACGCTATTATAATAAAATCTACTTTATATTTATCAAACAATATAGAGATCATGTGCTCTATTCGTTTTTTTATAAAAGCTTTGCTTTTATTACCATATGGCATATATAAATTATCAGCAAAATAAATATAATTACCTGAATGGTACTTATTGATTATTTCGCGCAAAATACTGATCCCACCTATACCACTGTCAATGATTGCAATAGTAGGTTTCAACTTATTTAACATATAATAATTTATGATTTTACAAAAATATTGTGAAAGCACTTGCAATTTTATATAATATTTGTTATACTATCAAACGAAATGGAGGTTTGTATGGCTAATATTAAATCAGCTAAGAAACGTATTGAAATTATTGACAGACAAACATTAGAAAACAAGTCTTATAAATCAAAAATTGCTACTTACATTAAAAAATACAAAACTGCTGTTGATAATAAGGAAAGTGAAAATGCTTCAAAATTGCTTAGTGAAACTTTTTCATTAATTGATTCTGCTGTTTCTAAAGGCATTTTGCAGAAAGCAACCGCTAATAGAAAAAAAGCTAGATTGAGTTCATATTCTAGCAATAAATAATTTATTTTAAATCAAATATAATACTAGTCGTTTGACTAGTATTTTTTATATTACATTAATTATGCCACGGTTGTCTTTTAGCCATTTTTCACAACTTTTGTATGCCGGTAAGATGCTTTTTACTCTATCCCAAAATTTTCTACTATGATTCTTTTCAATGGTATGACATAATTCGTGCACAATGATGTAATCAATCACTTCTTTTGGACACATTATTAATTTATATGTAAAATTAAGCTTATCTCTATAATTACATGATCCCCATCTAGTATGTGCTGATGTGATTGAAATTCCAGTATATTTTAGTTTAAATAACGATGCTATGTATTCAGTACGTTTTGAAATGTATTTTTTCGAAATTCTATATAAATATCTTACCAATTTATTTTTACTATCACTCTGAGGTAACTCAATTGTGTCATTAACTACTTTTATGCGCGTGACATTAGACAATACAATTTTATATCTGTTTCCTAACAAATAAATATATTCTTGCGAATCAAATTGAAGTGGTCTATAAATATTGTGTTCCAAAAAGTAACTCTTTTTCTTAATAATCCAGTTCGCTTTTTCGTTGATAAATTTGTCAATTTTCTCTCTAGGACATCTTATTGGTGCCCGGACGATCAATTCGCCATTTGAGTTGATTATTAACGAAATTGTCTTTCTTTTTGAATATATTATTTCTTTGGGTTTAATCAAATCTGCTTCAAACATGAATATAATTATATCATTATTAATCAATTATTGCAAATTAAAAAATCAATTCATATAAAGCATTTTTCGCACTAATTTCACCTGATTTAATTTTATAATCTAAATCAACGTATTTTTGATAAAGATTTATATAATACTTAATACCATTCTTCGTAATATTTGCTCTAGACATTTTGATTGCATATGGCTTAATGTTCAATATCTTTGACAGTTCATCATCATTTTTATCTATGGATATATATTGCATACGTCTAAAAAATTTGCCCATATATGAAAATATTTCAGATGCAGATTGAGATTTGTTCATTTGATTAATTATTGTCTGATAATTCGCATAATCTTTGTTGTCAATAGCATTGGTCAACATGTACAAAACGTATTCATTTGAATACGATACCATGTTTGTGACAAGATTCAAATCTATGACATCTATCCCCTCACCCAATGAAAAGGCAGAAAGCTTGTTTAATTCATTGTTAATTTTTGCCATATCAGACGAGCAAGATTCAATTAGATAATCAAGTGCTTGTTCATGAATTGATAAATGCAATTTTGCCAAATAATTCAAAACATAATTGTTTATGTCCTTTTTGTCCAATTTGTTGCAATCAATAATTTCGCCCACATTGAGTTTTTCTGCTCCTATTGCCAATAAAACTGTAATACTATCTTTGAAATCAAATTTATTTATAAAATTACAGATTTCATTATTTGGCTTTTCAATCACGACTAATCTATAATCATTCCCTATTGGAAGTGTCATTATATTTGATTCCAATTCGTCTACCTTCATTTTTTCTGCATCTAATTTGACATAATTAAATTCTTCAAATGACTTCACTAAATATTTTTTTAAATTCAAAATAGTTTGTCGTATCAAAAATATATCGTCCCCTATGATTTTGTAGACGTTTTCAATGTTTTCCTTCAGTTTTTTATTCAGTTCAATAAATTTCATATTTATATTATAGCAAACAAACCATCAATAATGCAACTGTTGGCAAGGATAAGACAACTTTTGTTTTTCTATTAGCGACGCATATTCTACTTATCAAAAGCAACAGCAGTGAATAAACTAATATTGCAACATAATTGAATGATATTGTTTGGAAATTCGAAACTGATAAATTCCCTAATACTGTTGCTACTATATTTATAAAATCAAAAACATAGTTGATAGGATATAGAACGATTGAAACATATGGAATAATCAAAGACAAAATTGAAACAACAAAAACAATAGTAAATGCAAATGTGAATATCGGTATCAAAATAATATTGGCGAGCAAAGATATTATATTTAAAGTATTGAAGAAATGTGCCATAATAAAAATCAATGAAACCATAGTTGAGGTGCTGATTGCAAGACTGTCCAATAACCATTTTGGCATCTTCAGATGGCTCAATCCACTTCGTATAGGTTTATTTAATAATGCAATACCAATTACGCAAGCGTAACTCATCAAAAAGCCAGGATCAAACGCTGTTAAAGGATTGACTAAAAATATAATTATTCCAGAAAATGCGATAGAAGAAAGTGTATCATATTCCCTAAAAAACATCGGTGCTAGTAACATAATGATTGACATGATTGTCGCTCTTATTATTGATACGGCAAAATTACAAACATACATATAAAATATCAATAAAATTGATACAATAATAATTCGTGCCCAATTCTTAATTCTAAGTAAATCAAGAATCTTATATAATATACCAACAATTATAACTACATGTAAACCTGATACTGCCAGCAAATGAGCGACGCCAGATAATTTATATGCGTTGTATTGACTGTCCGATAATAATTCCGTTTCGCCAAACAATGCGGAATATGCAATCTCTACATTTTCATTTGTCAATCCGTCTGAAAGATTGTCTTTGATATGTTGCTTTAGTTGCTCAGCGAATGTTTTATCTAATCCTACAAATTTTATATTGTTGCTGCTTACTGTAGCACTAAATTTCAAACTTTTGGAATAATAACTTGCATTTGGTGTCCCATAATAAAACAAGTCCGTTTGATAAAAAGTGCTTGGTTCAAAAGTTACAATGCTTCCTATTTCTATATTTTCAAACAAGTTTGAATTGTCATAAATATAAATAATAAGGTTTTCATCCATCTCTTTTCCATCGAAAACACAACTATCCGCATATACCCTTATTCTGCCATCTTCTGGCATGTTCACATTATAAATTCTCGCTTGAATAAATGATGGAGGTTCAATTTCTTCTTGAAAAGATGCAACCACACCATAATACAGACTTGCCCCAATTATGAATGAAATAAGCGGAATCAATATGTATTTTATTTTCTTTTTCATAATTGTCAAAACTAATATGAAGATAAACACAACTAGCGTAATAAGTATTGTAAATAGACGATAATCTGTCAAATAAAATACAAAAACAGATCCTAGTAAAAGGAATATAAAAATAATACATAATGGTCGATAATTAAACCAACGTGATTTCATTTGTAGAATTATAGCACAAATTTTTTAATAAATTAAGCAAATACACTTGAAAATGAAAATAAATTATGTTAAACTAAATAAATAATGGTCCTATAGTCTAGAGGTTAGGACGTGGCCCTCTCACGGCTAAGACTGGGGTTCGATTCCCCATAGGACTACCAAAAAAATTCACCAGGTTTAATGGTGAATTTTTTTTAATTAAATTTAATTTAATTTTAATTATCTTCTTTATTTAATACATATACAGGATATTTCCCTTTTGCGATTTTATCTAATATCTTATTTAAATCTTGTATAGATAAAGTTGTTTCGCAACTCAACTCTTTTTTACCATCATAAAAATAAAATTTGTCAATATAATCATGAAAATATCTTCCATGGCATAACGCATTTCTCATATGTCTGATATCCTGTGCACTTAAAGATAGTCCGGTGCCGGTAAATAAATCAAATATTTCATTATTGTTTCTTGAAGTAACTATTGTAAATAACATATTTGTAATTAACGAAAAATATACTGAAAGAACATATAAATTTTGATTCATATTTGGATATAACTTTTTAGCACTGTTCCAAGATCCACCATTATATAAAGATGTCAAAAAACATAACGTTATCAATTTTTCATCTAATATTTGTTGTTCGTTTGATTTATTTGGTATGACATATCCAATATCATTAACAACATCAATTAAACTTGTTTTATTTAAGCAATGATGGAGTGCATTATATACTCTTCTTGCCTGATTGTTGTCTATATGTGATTCTGAATTATTAGATAAATAGATTGCTTTTTTCGCATCGCCAATACTCTTTATATCTATATTATCAAAAGAAAATGTAGAAACTAAGCCATTGTTCCTATTTGATGCAAGTAGCATAATCAATTGAACCATCTCCAATATAGATAAAGATATTTTAATATCTTCTCCATTTGCATCATTAGAAACTTTCCCTAAATTTAGATTATAATACCCATTTATATCATATTGACAATTTTCAATATCCTTGCTGTTGTGAGCAATTGCTTGTCTTATTCTTTTAAAAGATTCCTTCTTATTGAATGGAACATTTCCTTCCACTTTGATTTTATCTTTAATAATATTATACAAAACTTTATTTCGAATTAATCTATCATCATAGGCATTTGGATTATTTTTCCATATTTGATTTTGTAGCACAATGCATTCTTTAATAATATTAGAAATAAAAGTATCAAGTATAGCATTAGCTAATGATTTTTTTGGATCATCATTTGAAAAAACGAACTTGTCCATGAGTCTTTCAAACGGTACATTTGGACAAGCTATCATATTAGTATATAAACTAACAAAAATATTTTGCAAACAAATAGATTCCTGCAAAGTTCTTATCATTTATTTTTCCTTAACTATTGAATAATGTTAGATTTTTTATTATTTACAGGTCGAATATAATTTAAAATATCAGGATTCTTCTTTACTATTTGAAGATATTTACGTTTTTTGATCAATCCATCTATTGTGAGATATAAACCTATACCTAAAATAACTATACCTACAATCACTCCTATTACAGCATTGAATATTGCAACATTCCCACTAGTCGATGCTATTGATAATAAAGCGATTTGTGTCAATACCAAGTTGGTAAACGCTGTGGCAAAGTTTGTAAACTTATATTCTTTGATAAGCATTGTTTTTCCCTTTGCCCTAATAATACCCACGATCGACATAGCAATACTATACGTAGCGAAAGCGGCTATTGAAATTGCAATGATCGTATTGTATTGGAAATTTGATGGAAAATATATTTGGAATATGGTATATGCTATATAAAATATACTTGAAATTGAGAGTACCACTCCTCCTCTAATATAGGACGAAATATTCTTTTTATTATCTTTGTTCTTCAACAACCCACGCGAGCAATTTTCTTTCACATAACCTATGAATAAACTGTAAATAGCGATTGCAATAAGGAACCATGATCTAAATACAATACCTACAATTATTTTAAATAAAAAGTAGAACAAGTTTTTAAAAAATGCTAACTTGCCATACACTATAATTTTCTTAGATTCTGGAATTTCTCTAAATTTTTGTATAAAATTTTTCATAAGTCAACTTATTTTAACATATATTTTTAAAAAATACAATAGATTTTTTAATTTTCTATGCACTTTATTTATATATATGAAAAAACTCGTCTAAATATTAATTACACACAAAAATATTATAACTAATAAAAATTTTAATACTGTTTGCCGAAATATACCCTATATTTGCTTGGCTTGTTACAATAAACACATTTATTTTGTTCATCATATGAATGTATTACACGCGTTTTTATACTTGTTTTTTGCTGTATTTCTTCTTCACACTCAATATTACCACAATGATATGAAAGAGCTACTTTACCATTATTTACCGCGTCTACCATTTTATCAAAATCGTTTGTTTCAACAATTGAAGCCTTCAAATTTTCTTCTGCTTGTGCCAACATATTGCTCTGGATATCTTGCATCAAATTTTTTAATTCTTCAACAACGTTATCTAAACCAATTTGTGTTTTTTCGTGAGTATCACGTCTTACTGCGGTTAAAACATTATTCTCAATATCTCTTGGTCCAATTTCCAATCGAACTGGCACCCCTTTCATCTCATATTCATTAAATTTCCAACCAGGCGTGTTATCCGAATTGTCAAGCTTTACTCGAATATTATTTTCTATTAATTTTTTGTAAATTTCTTCACATTTTTCATTTACGCCCGTTTTGTGATTAGCAATTGGAATAATTACCGCCTGTATTGGCGCAATATTTGGCGGCATACGTAAACCACGTTCATCGCCATGTACCATAACAAGTGCGCCAATTAATCTTGTGCTTACTCCCCAACTTGTAGAATAACCATACTCTAATTCACCATTTTTGTTCAAAAAACGAATGTTGCTTGCTTTGGCAAAATTCTGACCTAGATTATGAGTTGTCCCAGCCTGCAAGCATTTTCCATCTTTCATCAAAGCTTCCATTCCGTACGTTGCCACTGCTCCTGCAAATTTTTCTTTTTCTGTCTTACGTCCAGTTAGAGTTGGGATTGCCATTAGATTCTTTAAACAATCAGAATATACTTTCAGCATTTCTTGCGTATCACGTTCTGCGTCTTCTTCGTTTGCCTGAACAGTATGACCTTCCTGCCACAAAAATTCGCTAGTGCGCAAAAAAGGACGTGTAGTTTTTTCCCATCTCATGACATTGCACCACTGATTCATTACCATTGGTAGATCTCTATATGACTTGATCCATTTGGCATACATTTCACAAATAATTGTTTCACTAGTAGGACGTATGACCAATTTTTCAGCCAATTCTTCTCCTCCAGCATAAGTGACAACCGCAACTTCTGGTGCAAAGCCTTTTACATGCTCAGCCTCTCTTTTCAAATAACTTTCTGGAATCAAAAGAGGGAAATAAGCGTTCTGTACGCCACGTTTTTTAAATTCTTTGTCTAAATACTGTTGGATGTTTTCCCAAATCGCATATCCATAAGGTTTGATAACCATTGTACCTTTGACTGGACCATAGTCGACCATATCTGTCTTTAAAATGACATCTGTGTACCACTGGGCAAAATTTGTTTTTATGTCTGCTAATTCGTTTACAAATTGTTTATTCATTGTCTTCACCTTTTTTATCAAAATCTTTCTTAATCATTATAATCTTTCCTTTAGCTTTTTCCAACTCTTTTAAACAAGTTTTTGCCAATTTGCATCCCTCTTCATACAGTTTTAAACTTTGATCGAGATTCGTCCCTTCCTCTAATTCTGTTGCTATTTCTTCCAATCTTTTAATATTTTGCTCTATCATATTTCTCCTTTTTTGTCACTATTGAACTCAGTTTCATATCCTTAGTAATCGTACAAATCGTATCTCCAATATTTATATTTTCAAAATTAATAGGCAGATTATCCTTCATAACATGTGCATAACCCGACTGTAAAAGTTTGCTTGGATTTAATTTATCTAGTGTATTCAATGCAATATTTACACGATATATAGTTGTGTCTATATTTTTGTCCAATTTGTGTTCTATGTTATTAATCAAATCATTTATAAATAATATTTCATCATTTATTTTTTCATTCAACACTCTTTCTATATTTAAAATATTATAATTAATATTGGTGTCTAGATCTATGATTTGATTGTTAATGCTTGTAAATATACTCGATTGTAAATCTTTAATATGCTTAATTAGCTCAACATTATCAAATGTAACCAATTCAGCGGCAGCACTCGGAGTCGGCGCACGCAAATCAGCCACAAAATCCAAAATCGTATAATCCGTTTCGTGCCCTACTGCACTAATCAGTGGTTTATTACAAATGTAAGCAATTCTAGCCAATTCTTCATCATTAAATGGCATCAAGTCTTCTATACTACCGCCACCTCGCGCTACAATAATGACATCTACATCTGTCATATTGTCAAAATATGTTATACCTTCAATGATTTGTTGTACTGCCAAATTTCCTTGCACTTGTGCATCATAAACATATATATCTATATTTGGATTTCTTCTAAAGGCAATATTTTTAATATCTTGCAACACGGCGCCTGTCTTTGATGTGACTACCCCTATTGAATTGATAAAATTAGGAATTGGAATCTTATTTTTTTCGTCAAACAAGCCTTCTTCTTCTAATTTTTGTTTCATTTTCAAAAATTGTTGATACAATTCACCCTGCCCACAAGATTCAATGGTTAAGGCAGAAAACGAAAGTTTGCCTCCCTTAGGATAATATTTAATATTACCACGGCACTGAACCATATCTCCAATTTTAAATTCTTGCTTAGCATTGAATTGAATGCATGATAAAAGATTATCATTATCTTTTAATGTAAAATAGGCTATCTGCCTACTAATAGAAAAAGAAGACAATTCTCCTGTTATCATGATGTCTTCCAAAATAACTTCATTGTCAATAAGATTCTTAATAATTCTATTAATCTGTGATACAGTAAAAACTTTCATACAATTTATTCTTTCACAATATCTGCAAGAATACCATTAATAAATTTTGGACTTTTTTCTGTAGAATATTTTTTTGCCAATTCCACTGCTTCATTGATTATGACTTCTTTCGGATTCTCTTTAATATATTTCAATTCTATTATAGCTAAAATCAATATTGCCAGATCTACTTTGTATACTCTATCTAAGGTATAGCCCTTCAATTTTGAAGACAAATAATCATTAATTTCCTGATAATGATCTGCGAAATTGTTCAGTATTTTTGAAGTAAATTCCAATCCCTTTTCATCTGCATCTAGTAGGACATCTTCATTAGTTGCATTGAAGAATTTGGAGTATATTATTTTAAAAGCAAGTTCTCTCATCTCTGTTCTTTTCATATTTTATCTCCTCAAATGACAAAAACTCTCTCGTTTAGAGAGAATCTTTTTTTTCTGCGTCCATAATATGAACATTGATTGCTTTTATTTTGATTGGTAACAACGAAGTGATACTATTCTTTACATTTTGTTGAATTTTATAGACCACGTCATTTACTTCGCATTCGGTATCTACAACCACATAAATATCTATCAAAATGCCTAATTTTGTATATTTAATGCGTACGCCCTTGCCTATGTTTCTATTGAACAAACGCTTGATAGATAACTTTGTTGGCTGATACACATCAATCACTCCAGATATCTCTTTTGTGGCTAAACTAACGATTGATACTACCATATTTTTATTGATATAAGTATCTGCATCATTCACTTTTTTTATTTGTGCCATAAATTAACCTCATATGTATATTATATCATATGGAAATAATTTTAGCAATTATTCTGACGGTATAATAATAATTTTATCAATTTCCACACCTAATTGTTCTGTCACAACTGAAGTGATTTGTGCAACTTCTGATTGAGTCAATTCTGCACTTTTGATGAATACATTTACATTTGAACTGCTTGATGTAACAATTGCGTCTTCAAAACCTTTTCCTCTAATTATTCCCTCTGTAACTAGTTCTTTTTCCATTTGAGTAATCAAAGCTAATTTGTTTGCCTCTGCTTCTTGTTTTGCATCTTCGCTGCTGGTTGTGCTGGCGATTATTGAATCATAAAATTGAATTTCTTGTGTCCTAGTTGCTTCTCGCTCAGTTCTATAAGATACGTAAAAGCTTTCTGATGTTGTATTGGTTGTGGTGCTCATACCCTCTGAGATTGTGCTATTCAATGCAACATTCACATAGCCAGTGATCAACAATAATGCTACCATAACTGAAATAATAATGATTTTTTTCTTTTTTGACAATGTTTTCATAAATCCTCCTATTTTTTATTCACTTGATAAAATTTCAATATTTCCATTGCGTATATCAATGACTGCTTCTATTGCGTGAAGTACTTTTAATTTTGTTGCTGTATCATTTACACCTTTGGCTGTAACTATCACTCCTTTGATTTCAGGAAATTTATTCAATGTAATTTGTGAGTTTGATACTTCTGCCTCATCCATATTCAATGTTATCATAACTTTCACATCTGACACACCTCCAATATTTGATAAAGTTGCTTCTAGATTTGACTCTAGTCTATCAATATAAGCCGTCACAGTTAAAGCATCCGTACTTAAATCATCATTGTCCGAACTTGTATTAGTAAAATTTGACATGTATATGAGCAGCAATACGACAATAAATATAATTGCGATGTAGATTTCAATGTGTTTGATTTTTTTCAATTTTTCAAACCATTTAAATCCAGATTTTTTCTCATTATCACTCATAGAATATCATCTCCTCTTCTGCTAAATTTGTATGTTCATGGACAATCTGTTTAATGATTTCATATTTATTTATATGCTGTTTGTCCGCACTAATGACTAAATTTTTTAAATTAATTGTACAAGAATTTATAGATAATTCGTTATTATCAATAGAATAATTGATAATTATGTCGATATTACTCATTCCCTCTTCTTCTAAATCAGCTGTGATGTTATTTTCAATAGATTTTACTTTATTTTGATTAATATAATTAATCAAATTTTCATTTATTTCATATTCTTGATATTGCAAATTAAAGCCCTGATTTTTATTGAAAAAATTGATTATTGGACTAATAATTACCGCCAAAACAAATATTGCATATATACTTTTTATATATTTACTGATCGTGCCGTTAGGGATTATAATATCTATGAATACACCCGCCACCACGATTCCTAAAATACTTAATATATAACCTGCCATCACATCACCACATTAGACGTCGTCATCACTAATCCGACCGAAATTAAATACATGAAACCAACTGCGATTATACATGAGGAAAGCATTGTAATCGATTTTGAAGTTGACATCAAGAAATTTGACGTTTTGTTATTTCCCATTGGTTGTAAAATTGCACTAACTAACTTTAATAGTAAACTGAACACAACAATTTCCAACAATGGAGATAAAATGGTGCTAATAATCATCAACACACCCACCAATCCTATTGCATTTTTAATTAAAATGGTGCTTGATAAAATCAAATCCATTCCATCTGACAAATATCCACCCATGATAGGAATGTAACTTTTGATAGTATATTTTGTTGTACGAATGCTCAGGCTGTCAAACGTCCCGGCTGAAATACCTTGAATAGTAAAGACTGCAAAAAATAATGTAAATACAAGCCCCACACACCATTTGAAAAGGCTTGAAATAAAAGCACTAAACTTATCTAGTTTAATATTGTCAGACAGATTATTTATTATCCCAAATACAAAACTTACCATAAACAGTGGTAATATAAGATATGTAAAAAAGTCAGCTACATATGTAGAAATAATTGCAACTATAGGTTGAAATACTCCAGCACTAGCGTTTGCCCCTATTCCTATCATTAGTGTTAAGAGTATTGGAAAAATGGCATTCATTTGCGAGACCATTGAATTGATTGAATTCATACTTATCTTGCTCAGCGAACTTATCATTCCTATCGTCAATACAACTACTGCCAAAAAGCAGACTAAATGTATCAGTCCACTGGTAGATTTTTCATTAAATTTACTTTTGATACCGTTTAAAAGGTTGCTAATAACTCCTATCGCCACAATTAAAGATAACATTGGAAGATATTTGACAATCATCTCTAAAAATATTGAAAATATGCTAGCAAAGAATGAAGAATATGACACAGCATTTTCGCCAGAAATTATTGAGTAAACTTTACTCTTGATATTGTCAATGGAAAAAATGTTTGTGGTGTTATTTTGAAAATCTTCTATGACTCCATTTAGTCCAGAAAAATCAATCTCATTCAATTCATCAATTATTGAACTATTCAGATCTTCACTTATCTCAACAGTAGTATCATCAATACAAAAGGTTGTCAGTGGCGTAAATATTGAAAACAATGATATCAGCAATATCATACATATTATCGTTAATTTGTTAGAATTTAGCTTCTTAATTTTTTTCATAGCAATGATACCACCATATCAACAACTGTAGTCACAATTGGGAGTGCGACCAATAAAATTACTAATTTCCCAGCAAATAAAACCTTGTCCGCGACACTGCTTGCACCCGCATCCAAACAAATATTTGCACCGAATTCTGTAATATATCCTATTGCAATAATCTTAAACAAAGGTGTAAGCAAAGTTGTATCTACGCCAGTAGTTTGGAATATGCCGTAAAAAGAAGATAAGACAGAACTTAAACTGTCAACAATCATTACTATAATTAGCACGCTACCAGCAATTGAGATGATCATCGCGATTTCTGGTTTCGTTTGTTTGACTATAATATGAGCAAATACTGTAACTAGCGCCACTGCCAAAATCTTCAATAATTCAGACATACCCTACCTAAAAAATAAATAACGACTGTACTGTTGTGAACAAATCACGTACTAGATCAATAACCATAAGCAAACTTATTATTAATCCTGCAAGTGTTGTAATTGAGGCAATCTCTTCCTTGCCACAATACTTTAAAATTTGATTCACAATTGAAGTAATCAACCCAATTCCTGCAAGCTTAAAAATAATTTCCATAGCCCCTCCTATATCAATAAAATTGCAAGTCCAATCGCAAATAATAGTGAAAGTTTTATAATCATAGGACATAATTTATTTTTATCTTCATTAGCTTTTGATAATTTCGCATCGACAGTCAACAAGAATGCCTCCATTTGATTTATTTCATTCTTCGCATCATACTTGCCAATATTTTTTACTATATCTTGCAAAATGTCTTTATCATCATCTTCTAGAACTTTTATTTTTTCTAAATTCAACTCGCCGGTTTTTAAAAAATTTGAATATTCATCAATGAAAAGTTTAAATTGTTTTTTTGAATTATTTTTTTCTAAGAATTCGTTGATTTTTTCTTGCCTAAACGAAACATTGATTTTAAACTGGTTAAGGAATTGTTTTAAGTTATAAAAAAAATCATATTTATCTTTTATTTGTTCACTCACTGAATAGGCAATCAGCATGATGACGACAACTAAAATAATGATTAATATCCATTTGATCATACGCACCTACAGTAGATACAATTTAATTTTTCATCATAAATATTTGTCAATGTACCCGGTCCTTCATCACTGGACAAAACTACAAATCTAGAAAAAAATTTTTCATCTAAAATCTTGTCAAAATTCTTTTTTTTCTTCAATTGATTTATATCTTTAGCATGAATTGTAGCGATGACGTTTACCCCACAATTTATAGCTTCGATGATAGACGGCATATCTTTTTCTAAATCAATTTCATCAGTCACAATTACATCTGGGCGCATACTTCTAATTCCATTTTGAAAAGCAAATTTTTTAGTACAATTTGTATATATGTCACAAAATCCACCCAAATCAATGTTAGGTTCTCCGTTTACGACTGAACAAATTTCATTTCTTTCATCTGCAATAAGTACATTTTTTGATATATTGTGTGCGTACAATTGATAGATAAAATCTCTTATAAATGTTGTTTTACCACTTCCAGGTGGGGATATTACCAATGTGTTTTTTATATCTTCTCCCACTATATAATCAAATGCTAACAAACTACAATTTCTCACTACATGCGGTATTCTAATATTGACAGATTGAAAATCTTTTACAGTGACAATTTTGTCTCCATCTGTCACAATATTGCCACACAAACCGACGCGTATTCCTTTTGGAAGTGTGATAAATCCATTGACTATATTATCATTGAAAGCATAGATTGAATTTTCACTTGCACGACGTATGAAATTTTCAATCATATTAGAATTGACTTTTACAAAATCTCCATTATTATCTTTTAGATAATACTTTTTATTTTTTACAACAATTATTAAATTTTCATTTGCACGCATACGTATTTCAGTTATATCTGAAAAACTGAAAGATTTAATAATTAAGTTATAAATATCCCTATCCAAATAGTCTTTTAGCATACATAAAATTATTAGTCGAGCACAAAAAAAATACGTAAAAAAAATCAATACCACAATAGTACTGATTTTTCGACTTTATATTTTTAATTACATTAATTTTTACTATTACGAAATTGACAAAATATTATAATCTTTCCATATATTCGCCAGTACGAGTATCTACACGCACACGGTCACCTTCGTTTACAAACAAAGGAACTTGAATGACGTACCCTGTTTCAAGAGTTGCTGGTTTACCACCAGTTTTTACAGTATCACCACGAACTCCTGGTTCCGTCTTTGCAATTGTCAATTCAACAAATATTGGCGGTTCAACGTTGATTGGCTGACCATTATAGAATTGAACATTGCAATTAGTATTTTCAACGACAAAATTCAGAGCATCTTTAACTGTTTCGTAATTGAAAGGAATTTGGTCATACGTATTGTTATCCATGAAATAATACAAACCACCTTCATTATACAAATACATCATTTCTTTACGCTCTATTGATATATCATTAATTTTTTCAGATGGATTGAATGTACGTTCGATCACTTTACCCGTAATGACGTTTTTTAATGTCGTACGCACAAAAGCTGCGCCCTTACCTGGTTTAACGTGCTGAAAGTCAACAACTAAAAATAAACTAGGTTTTTTAGGATCCGTAGAACTTCCATCGTCAAATATTACACCTTTTCTAATATCTCCTGCTGTAATCATAAAATTTCTCCTTAACTCAATCTAATATAGTATAACATAAAATAACTCATTTGACAATAATTAATTTAAAAATATTGACATTTTTGCTTTTTTGTTTTTGACATTAATTATTGCTATGACATCAGTGTCATCATTTAATTTGTATAATCCATCTGCACAATTGGCATTGATTATCTGTCCGTTTAATAATTTTGATGTATCTAGAGCATTATTTGAAAACGTAGGAAGAGAAATCAATTTATCTAATTTTATTAAATAATTATCAATGTTGTTTTCATTCAAATCATTAATATCAACACAATTTTCTATAGTTATGTTATCAATGCTCACTCTTGTCAACTCTATCATTGTAGCACATGAATTTAATTTTTCAGCCAGATCTCGACATATTGAACGAATATACGTGCCACTGCCACAAATAATACTAAGCGTTAAAATATTGTTGGAATAATCTAAAATTTTTATATCCTTAATTTGAACAATCTTAGATTTTAATTCAAAATCTACGTTATCTCTAGCCAATTGATATGCCCTTTTCCCATTAATATTGATTGCACTGTATTTAGGTGGAATTTGCTCAATCGTACCAATGAAATCATTGATTGACAATTTGATATCTTCAAGAGTTGGTATTGTATCTGTGCTTTTTGTTGTTTTGCCAGTCATATCCAATGTATCAGTTAGATATCCAAATTCAAATTTCGCCAGATATTTCTTCGATTTATTCTGAAAATAATCGAACAATTTAGTTGCTTTCCCAACAGTTACAAGCAATACCCCCGTAGCCATAGGATCAAGCGTACCAAGATGTCCGACTTTTTTAAACTTTAAAATTTGTTTAATTTTGTTTACGACATCAAAACTTGTCCAATCTTTAGGTTTATTAATTGCAAGAATACCCTTATTTATCATCTTTATTTTCCGCTTCGTCACTCTCTGTTGAATATTTTATAGTCTTTAAAATATTATCAATTTTGTGTGCATATTCTTCTGAATTATCCAATATGAACTCCAATCTCGGAGTGATTCTTAAGTTTATTCTCTTAGATAATTGTCCTCTAATAAATCCGCCTGCACCTTTTAGTCTTGCGACAACTTCTTCGCTTGGAGTTTTCCCTATAGATGAAATATAAATTTTAGAATATGCTAAATCTGGTGTAGTATCTACTTGATTTACACTAATTATAGCGTCAATTTGTGGGTCACGCAACTCTGTATCTATAATCTGTGAAACTAGTTTTTGTATCTCACTATTGATACGTTCTATTCTAACACTTTTCATTCTTCTATCCTTTTTAAAGAAAAACATTCAATTCTGTCACCGACAGCAATATCATCATACCCAGTCTTGATACCACACTCTCTATCTTTGCCTGCCTCTTTGACATCATCTTTGACAATTTTTAGAGATTTGATTTCAGTTTCAATCAAGACTTCATCTCCTCTATATATTCGAGCATGTTCACCTCGAACAATTTTGCCATCTCTAACCATACAACCTGCAACAATTCCAGCATTTGATAATTTGAAGACTGCTATCACTTCGGCACGTCCGAGATAGACTTCTTCATATTTAGGTTCTTTCATACCTTTTATTACTCGTTCTAATTCATCTAACAACTCATAAATAATTTTATATGAATATATTTTTATCTTCATTCGATCTGCAAGCGTTTTCACTTTGCTATCCTGACCGACATTGAACGCTATTACCATTGCATTTGATGCGTTTGCCAAAATTAGATCGCTTTCGCTCACCGCTCCTACGCCACTATGAAGAATATTAATTTTCACTTCATCATTGACCAATTTCATTATAGATGACTTAATTGCCTCTAATGATCCATGAACATCTGTTTTCAAGATAATATTCAATATTTTAACATCTTTTTCACTAGTCTTTTGGATCAAATCTTCAAGTGTATTTCCGCCACTGTGCTTGATTAAGTCTTCTTTTAATTTTGCTTTTCTGTCTTCAACAATTTGTTTAGATAATTTTTCATCAACCACAGTGAATGCTTCGCCCGCTGTTGGAACTTCATTAAATCCTAAAACAGTGACAGGCATTGACGGTCCCGCTACTTTAACTGGCAGATTGTTTTCATCAATCATAGCTTTTACTTTACATACGCTTGTTCCAGATACAATAGTATCTCCAATGTGTAATGAACCATCGAGAACTATCAATGAAGCGACAGCACCTTTACCCTTATCCAAACGAGATTCCAACAATGTTCCTATCGCTGGCACATTAGGGTTAGCTTTTAAATCCTGCATATCGGCAACAAGTAAAATTGTTTCTAACAATTTGTCTATTCCTTCACCGGTATGCGCAGAAATTTTACATATAATGGCATCTCCTCCCCACGCTTCAGGCAAAACATTATGTTCTGCTAATTGTTGCATAACCCTATCAGGATCAGCTTGTGGTTTATCCATCTTGTTTATAGCAACAATCATTGGTATTTTTGCAGATTTTATATGATTGATTGCTTCAACTGTTTGAGGCATGATTCCATCATCTGCTGCGACAATCAATATCGCTATATCAGTTACAGATGCTCCGCGCGCTCGCATAGCTGTGAAAGCTTCGTGTCCCGGAGTGTCAATAAATGTGATATATCTATTATTGACATTTACTCTATATGCACCGATTGCTTGAGTGATACCTCCTGCTTCGGCAAGAGTAACTCTCGTCTTTC
This sequence comes from uncultured Clostridia bacterium, assembly GCA_946491735.1. Lineage (GTDB taxonomy): Bacteria > Bacillota > Clostridia > Christensenellales > UBA1242 > Onthoplasma. Next base: position 22,034 of record CAMLYK010000009.1, read on the forward strand.
TAATGTGGTCTAGCAAACTAGTTTTACCATGATCAACATGCCCCATTACAGTGACAATCGGTGGACGAGTGACAGCCTCTTCTTCACTATAAGAACGTATATTCTTTTGAACATCTTGAAGTTTTTCTTCACTGGTTTTGTCTAATTTTTGGATTAATTCAACGCCCATATCTGACATCACTAATTCAGCAGTTTGAAAATCTACTGTTGAATTTATGGTCATCATCATACCAAGTTGCATGAATTTTTTAATAATCTCACTTGCAGGTCTACCGCTCACTTCTGATAATAATTTGATTGTAATATTATCCGTAGTGATGACTGCTGGTCCCTGTGGTCTTTCTACGACCTTTTCTACAACCTCTTTCTTCTTAGGTCGAATCTTGCGATTGAGCATTCTGTCTTCTGTATCCTCAAAATCAAGCATCCCGCGTTTGATCAAATCACGTTTTGAATATGCACGCTTTTCTTCACCGCGATCGTTATCTTTCTTTTTGTTTGCAAAATTTCTTGCTGGACTTGCAGTTATGACTGGTTGAGCATAATTAATAGAAGGACGTTTGTTCAAATTGTCTTTATTGAATGGAGGTCTCTGTCCTGGCTTATAATTTTGATTTTGTCTATTGGCAGTATATGGTCTGTTTTGATTATTTTGAGGACGATTATTGTTATTAAAAGGACGCCTATCTTTATTAAAATTAGCATTATTGGCATTATAATTATTTTTATTATAAGGTCTATTGTTAAAATTGTTATTTTGTTGCTTTTGATAGTTTTGATTTTGACTAATATTAGGCGTAGAATTATTCTCTTGTCTAACAGGTGCTGACTCTACTTTTGTTTCAATATTAGAAACATTCGTAGGTTGAGTTTCTTGCTTTGTATCATCTTGTTCTTTGGTCAAAACTTGTTTACTTTCTTCCAAAAGCAATTTAGCCTCTTTTTCTTTTACCGCACGTGCCAAATTGTTCATTTCTGTTTTTAAATTGAAAAATCTTTCGGCAAGATTAATAATCATCTTGTCTTTTACCATAGACTGTAGTTGTTTAATTGATTTGTTAAACTCTTGATTTTTTGTTTCGTTAGCCAATATTAATTTTCTCCTTATTATCTATTATAGCTTTGCTCAAACTTTCATCTGTGATGCCTATAATCTTAACATCTTGTATATTTGTCAAATCTTGCAATTTTGGTTTTGTAATAATATAATCACACCCATTTTTTTTGGATAAATTTTTTGCCAAATTAATTAAATTATCACTTGCTGAAGAACATACCAAAACGAGGTAAAGCTTTTTATCCGTTCGCTTTAAATGCGATTGCCCTAGAATTATTTTGTTTGCTCTAATAGCAAATCCTATATAACTAATTATCTTGTTCATATTCTCCTAATTGATCATAGATTGAATTGTCTATATTCATTCTAAAAGCACGATTAAATAGTTTTTTCTTGATTGCTAATCTAATACAGTTTCCATTTTTACATACATATGAACCTCTGCCGCCAAGATTGTTTTTTTTATCAATAAAGATTTCATCATTTATTTTTGCTATTCTAAGCATATCTTGTTGTTGTTTTGGTTCTTTGCATGCGACACATCTTCTTTCAAGTTTTGTATGCATCGCCACCTCTATTCGTCAATATCATCAAAAAAGTCATCGTCTAGAATAATATTTGCGCTATTTGTGCTCACTATGTCATTTGATTTATGAGATACAGTTTCAATTGCTGTAGGTTTTACATCTATTTTATACCCTGTCAATTTTGCTGCTAAACGCACATTATGACCACCTTTTCCTATTGCCAGAGATAGTTTATTTTCTGGTACTAGAACATTGGCAACTCCCGCTGCAGTATCTACTGTTATCTCACTAACTTCGGCTGGACTCAATGCAGATACTATATAATCAGCTGGATTGTCACTATAATTAATGATATCAATTTTTTCACCATTTAATTCATTGATGACTGGATTAATTCTGCTACCCTTGTTTCCGATGCAGGCACCGACAGGATCAAGATTAGGTATAGTAGAAGTCACTGCAATTTTTGTCCTCAAACCTGCTTCACGAACAATACCAACAATATTCACTTCACCATTGTTAAGTTCTGGCACTTCCATTTCAAGTAAAAGTTTTACAAAATTTGCATGCGTTCTAGTAACTTGAACCACAGTACCTTTGAAATCATCTCGAATATGTCGAACGTAAACTTTTACCTTGTCACCTGGCTTGAAATGATCATTTGGAAGCATGTCACGTTTGGTCAACAAACCTTCTAGTGTGGTACCACCAATTTCAAGATACACGTTGTCAACATCAATACGTTTCACATTGGCAACAATCAATTTGCCTTCCTTTTCAGCTATATCTTTATATACTGATTGTTTTTCGATTTCTTTTATTTTTTGAGTAATCACTTGTTTTGCTGTTTGCACTGCAATACGATTAAATTCTTTGGTGCTCTCTTCTTGCATAACCAAATCGCCAATCTTGTATGAATGTTTAATTTGGCGAGCGTCCTCTAGACTTATTTCTTTTTCTTCATCTTCAACATTGTCAACAACCGTTCTATATGAATAAATTTTGATCGTGTTTTTTTCAGGTATCAATTTCACTTGAGCATTTCTAGCAGCTCCACTGTTTTTCTTGTATGCAGCGGTCAATGCTTGTTCTAGCGCCTGAATAAATACTTCTTGTTTGATACCCTTTTCTGTTTCTAAATCTCTTAATGCTTCAAAAAAATCCTTATTAATCATGTTAAATCTACTCCTTAAAATTCTATATATGGTGTAATATATGCAACATCGGCAATGTTAATGGTAAAATTCTGTTCATTCAGGTTGAAAATAAATTCTTTTTCATTCTTACCCAAAAGAGTTGCTACGAATTCTTTTTTCCCATCAATTTTATGATAAAGTTTGACATTTACTTTTTGATTTTCATATCTTTTAAATTGCCAATCATATTTTAGTGGTCGGTCTAGTCCATATGATGAGACATCCAAAACATATGGTGCATCATTTGTTGGGTTGAGATCATCAATTACAGGATTGATCATGTCGTTGACTTTGACACAATCGTCTATTGTAACGCCTCCTAGTTTATCAATGAAAATAACTAGGTGCATACCATCATTGCGTTTGACATATTCAACTTCGATCAATTTTATGTCATCTTTGAATAATGGCTTGATGTTTTCATAAACCAAATCTGCTACTTTCATATTACTCCTATAAAACTAATCAGGAGTGGCAGTGCCACTCCTAGTCGTCATTATTAGTATAACACAATAAATTTTAATAATCAATAGTTTTAATATAATTTTATAAAAACTTTTGCAGTAGCGGTTGCATCATTAATTGCTCTATGTGCATTGTCTAAAACGATGTTTAACTTGTCTACAACTGTGCCTAGTTTATAATTTTTTAATCCGGGCAATTTATTTCGCGCCATTTCAATCGTGTCAATTAATGGGTTGTCAAAATTGTAGGATAATTTTTTTGCTATGAAATAAATAAATGAAATATCAAACCCAACATTATGCCCCACCATAGTAGATTTGTAGCAAAATTTATAAAAATCTGGCAATACATAGTTGATTGATGGAGCATCCTTAACCATTGCATCGTCAATTCCGGTCAATTCAGTTATCTCTTTTGGAATATGTCGGCTAGGTTTCACAAAGGTAGAAAAAGTTTCTACAATTTTGCCCTGTAAAATTTTACAAGCACCTATTTCAATTATTTCGTCTTTTGTTGAATCCAGACCAGTAGTTTCCAAATCGAAGACTACAAAACTACCATCAAATGTCTTTTCTTCAACAGAAAACAAATCTGCCTGTTCAAAATCAATATATTCTTTAGGAAAAACTGTATGATATTCTTCGTTCACATGTTTATACTGCGACTTGATTTCTTCCCGTTTGTATTCGCATCTAGCAATTGAATTTGCAGTAAAATTTAATTTGCCATTAAATTCTCTAAATGAGCCATAACAGCATACTGACATGCCAACTTCAATCAAATCCCCTTTTGCTTCATCTGCTTGTCTAGGGAAAATAGAACAATATAAAATCTTACCTTCATTTCGCAAAGAAAAATTATAAAATGTTCGTTCAATTTCTTTTATTTCACCATTTTTGGTAAGATTTCGTTTGTAAGTTTTGCGCTGAACAGATGCAACTTCCCCACATATAGCCACATTTTCAATTGGGGATTTAACTTTTGTAAAATCGGTAGCTAAAGTATAATCATTTATTCCAATAATGTTTGCTACATTTGACAATTCATATACTGTCTTTTCTTCTGCTTCTTTTATTGATGCCATCAACTCCATATTCTTCTCGATTTGATTTTCTACAACTACCTCGTCATCCTTTTTTATAAATTCAACGTTAAAATCTGCCAAAAAACTTTCTTTTAATTTCTCTGCAATTAAGACTTCTCTATTTAAGCTCTTTGCATATTCATACGCTGATGGAGATAAACGCAAATTAATGTTGACTTTCATGTTATCAATATTAACTGTCACGTCATCATAAGTAAAATTCTTTGAAATTGCAGGAAACATATTCATAATTGTAGAGTATGTATAATTTGCAATAGTGCGTTTGTCTAATGGACAATTTATAAATTTTATATCGTATTTTACATAATCTCCTATAAGCTCAACAAACTTATTATATAATGTTTTTTTATTCTCATCATTTGGCTTAAAAAGGTCAGGATTATATAAAAAATTCATGACACATGTATTATTTTTTTCAGTGTACGTCGCATCTTTAAATTTTAAACCATCATAAAGTTTATCTAATATTTCCAATTTATCATTCATAATGAAATAATATAGCAAAAAATATCAGAATTGTCAACAAGAACAATTCTGACACAATTATATAAACTGCAAAACGTCAACTATAACCACAAAACATAATAATGCAATTAAGCCAATATTGTTGATTGTATTAATTACATTTTGTTTTACAGGTTTTTTCCTAATCCATTCAATAAGCACAAAAATCATTTGGAAACCATCAAGTGCAGGGATTGGAAGCAGATTAAACACCGCTAAATTAACTGCAATCAATGGCAACAAAATCAATAGATAAGTCAAGCCTCCCGTCTGAGTATACGATGCTATCATATTTATTGTCGTAACCGGTCCACCTAGAGAAGACAAAGATAATTGACCTGTAATTAATTGTCCGAAAACTACAAGGATTTTCCATGCCCATTTGCATGTAAACGGTATTGCCTCAATCAAGCTTTCCCAAAATGAATATTTATAATTGCCTATTGAAAATTCATTTGAATCAGTTTCATCTGTGCTATATAGCGACCAGCCTGAATATTGCCCGCTATCATTATATATGACATTTATATATCCAGTGACTTCAATGTAGTCACCATCTCTTCTCACATTAAATTTGATAGTTTGAACATCCAAGTAGTAGGTTTTCCCGTCATCTACAAACGAATATTCATTTTTTAATTCATCTGTTGTCCCTGAATATTTAGAATAATGCTCTTGTACGCTGTTTGAAAGCAAATTATTAAAATATTCGTCATGGACGAAATCTATTTCATTTCCATCAATTCCATAAATCACATCCCCTGCTTGAAACGTGTTGTAATTGATCGAATTTGCATTGATATTCTTCACTTCAACCAAATCATATCCGGAAGATATCAAAAGAATAAACGAAAATATGATAGCACTTAAAAAATTAAAAAAGGCTCCAAAAAACAAGACAATTAAACGTTTCCATGGCTTTTGATTGTTAAAGGCCTGAGGATTGTCTTTCCCATCATCTCCTTCTCCCTCAAACGCACAATAACCACCTAAAGGAAAGGCTCTTAAGGAAATTTTTTCTCCATTCTTTTTCGTCTTTTGGATTATTTTAGGTCCAAATCCAACACTGAATTCATTAATTTTAAATTTCAAAAGTTTGCCAGCTGTATAGTGTCCTAATTCGTGGATTAAAACCATCAACAGCAAAACAACAATGGCTAAAATAATATAGCCAATATAAGAAAATACGGACGCTACACTAAGTAAATTGGACATACTCTCCTTATAATTATACTAAAAAAGTATAATATTTATAACAAGAAAATGCAACAAAATAAATAAGGTTTATATCTTTACACCCTTATTTAAGCAAATTTAAAAATATTTTGATACCGCTTTTCAAATAAAAAATACAAACGAATATTTGTATTTTTAAATAATGATTATGAAAGCTGTTATATATAAGAAACACACGCAGAATATCATCGCATCAATTCTATCGAGCATTCCACCGTGTCCTGGCAATATATTACCACTATCTTTTATATTGGCAGAACGTTTTATCTTGCTTTCTACTAAATCACCTATTTGGCTAACGCACGAACCAATTAGCCCAATAATCAAGAAATGCCACCATGTTAAATTATACATAGATAATATAGTTTGCCATGAATTGATGTTGTATACCAAAGCATATACGAGCATACTCCCCGCAATACCACCTAATAGACCACCAATACTACCACTGATTGTTTTATTAGGACTGATCGATGGAGCGAGTTTTGGACCTTTAAGCGTTCGACCAACAAGATAGGCAAAAGTGTCGGACAGCATGGTAATGGCAAACACCAACAGTATAAATACTACTGAAAAATAATCTACTCCCGCATAATAATCGATATGATTAATGTTTAAGAACAGACAAAATAGAAATCCTGGATAAAAACATACTAAAATACTGTTCAAACTGGCCATTATGTTTTCTTTAAATGTCCTAGAATTGTTTTTTATACACTCTGTAATCAATATTATAATAAAATAGACAATTAAACCAGCCAATTGAATGAGAAGAATATAATGAAATTCTAAAAACTTGAAGCAGCATATCAATATAATATAGTTGAAAATAGCATACATTGAAGATAAATATTTATTTAACCTTCTATTACAATTTTCAACCAAATGACACATTTCAAACGATGCAACAACGGTTATGCATAGTACGAATAAATCAAATATGTAATCTCCTATGTCTAGAGGCAAAAATTTGCAGGCAACGACGGCTGCCACCACCAAAACTATAAAGAAACTTGTAATGGATCTTTGTTTCATTATTTTCCTTTTATTGCACCAAAACGCCTGTTGCGTTTCATATATTCACAAATGGCTTTCACTAAATCTTTTTTGCTAAAACTTGGCCACAAAGTCTTTGGAAAATACCATTCGCTATAAGTCGATTGCCAGGGTAAAAAGTTGCTTGTTCTAAGCTCTCCAGATGTTCTAATGATAAAATCTAGAGGCAACAAATCTCTTGTGTACAGATGCTTTTCGAATTCATTCGCATCAATATCTTTCTTTCCTTCTTTCAATATCTCATTTACAGCCATTATTATCTCTTGTCTACCGCCATAATTGATACATGGATTGATGATAAATCCCTTTTTATCTTTCGTCAATTCCATCAATTCTTTGGCTTTTTGACGTACGTTTTCTGGCAAGCGTTCGTCTTCCATATCCCCAGAAATAACAATTCTGACATCTCTATTCAAATATTCACGTTTGTATTCATCCAACATTTGATCAAATAGTTTCATAAGATAGTTCACTTCATCTTTTGGTCTATTCCAATTCTCTTTGCTGAAGCAATACAAAGATAAATTTTTGATGCCCAACTGCTCTACATATTCTGTATGTTTTTTCAAGTTGTCAAATCCAGCCTTATGTCCTAAACTTCTAGGCAAACCTCTGTGCTTTGCCCATCTGCCATTGCCATCTATTATGAACGCTATATGTTGAGGCAGTTTGGGATTGTTTTTTAATTTTTCAAAATTCATTTTACACTTCCATTATCTCACTAATTTTCTTGTCACAACTCGTATCTGCTTTTGCAGTGAATGTATCTAGAGATTTTTGTACATCTTTTTCTAAAGTCGCATATTCATCTTCACTGATCTCTGAATTCTTTTTCATTTCCTTGAATATATCCAAGCAATCGCGCCTAGCGTTGCGCATGGCGACCTTGCATTCTTCTAAAAGTTTTTTTACATCCTTAGAAAATTCTTTTCTCCTCTCTTCTGTTAGAATTGGAAAGCCTACTCGTATAATTTTGCCATCATCGCTGACGCTAACACCCAAATTTGCAGACTCAATTCCCGCTTTGATCGCTTTCAATGTAGAAACATCCCAAGGTGAAACTATCAACATTCTTGCATCTTGCACTGTAATATTGCCAGTTTGAATTATTGGCGTACGAGTACCGTAATAATCAACTTTGATATTTTCAATCAGTTTAGGATTGGCTCTACCCACTCTAATCATCATATATTCATCAATAAGTCTATTAAAATGTTTGTTCAAATTATCTTCATATTCCATCAAAGCCATTTCAACATTTTCGTTCATATTTTCTCCTATAAAACTATAGTACAAAAAATTAAAAAAAATTGCAACTTATTTAATTATTAAATTATAATAAATAAGTATTTTT
>CAMLYK010000010.1 GCA_946491735.1 uncultured Clostridia bacterium
TTATGATTCTTAAATAAATATTTTATAATTTTAGAATTATTCAAAAAAATAACAAAAAATACTTAAAAAAATAAAAAAAACTTATATTTTTTATTGTTTTTTTTAAAAATTTTAATTAAATATACTATATGAAGCATTGCGGAATTCTCAAGCTCGGTTTATCCGAGTCGATATCAAATAGGAAATATCGAAATCTTATTGATATTTAAATAAAAGAAAAAATTTAACTGCGAATTATAAAAAAAGAACTTTATCATGCAATGAGTGATCTAAGTCTTATCACTTTGCAATTATTAAAGTTCATTTTTTTAATAGTTATTTATCTGTTTTTGAACAATTGTTATCTAAGTTGATAACATCATTAAACACATTTAATGGTTCAAGATTTTTGAATTCCCTCTCTAAAATATTCTTCAACTTATCAATGCTTTTTTCATCAATATTCGAATCCTCAATTATAAACTTTAAATAGCAATTGTAATTACATACATTTTTAATTTCTTCATTTAAACAATCTATTTTATAATCATCAAGATATCTTTTCACATCCTCTCTTTCAAGCGATTTTTCTATGAATGATAAAAACTCTTTTATCCCTTTTACCAATGTTTCAACATTTTGTTGCATATCAAAATTGTCTGCAGCATAATTTTTTATAATCATACTGATCGGTTCTGATATGTTTGTAATATATATATTTAAACAACTTTTGTCAAATCCTGAAATTTTAGTTTCCCCTGTAAAATAAGCCATTGAGAATGCTTCATTAAATAAATATTTGAGGACAAAAACTATATTTACAAAAGGTGAATATGTCCAACTAACATCATATGGATCAATTTTTTTATTGTCTATATAAAAATACTGGATATCTGAAAATCCATCGTCAAGCAAGACATTGTGAGCGATGAATTCAGTCAATGCTTCATAAATGTAATTTTTATTTATATTCAGAGCATTCTCAACTGTGTTTGCGCTTATTACTCTTCTATTTGTAATTAGTCCACCGTGCGCAATATAATATGTATAATTTTCTTTGCTGGTATCTTCTTTTGTCAAATTAGTATACGTTTCCTTTTCCTCATCATATTTCAAAAACTCTACAAAATTCATTGCATGTGTCAACTCGTGCAAAAAGATAACGATATGTCTCATCACTTGATATTTATAATCAGCTAAATCTTTCCCTGTCAGACCTTCTGGAATTTCGTTTTTCAAAAATGCCAAATCAATGTTTGGAAACATTTTCATATTATATTTTAAAGTACAAGTTTTTTCCTGAAAATCCTCAATTAATGCACCAGACTTGCCCTTTGAATTAATACCAATTGGTTCAATTTTAAAATCTTCTATTTTCAATAAATTATCTATACACCTATTATCAACAGGAAACCGTCTGCAAACCACTTTTAGGTATTTTTGAACGATTTCATCTAAAAAATCAGATTGATTTTTAATCAATTCTCTTAGATGACTATTCATATATTTCTCCAAAAAATATTCACTTATTTTCATATAGATATGATATCATAAATAGCATGATTTGTAAATATTAAAATTGCAATTTCAATCATCATTTGATTTTAACATGACAAAAGGATTTGTATTCTCTCTTAATTATTTATAAAATCAAAATACAAAATATTAAAAATTGAAGAAATAAAACAAAAATATTGATATTTTATTGATATTTTTCATAAAAAATTTTTAAATTTAAGGTTGAATTTTTATTTTTCGTGATATAATTATAGCCGAGGTGAAATATGAACGAATTTAAAACTATTCCAATTACCCTTGTGACAGGATATTTAGGAAGCGGGAAAACCACATTGCTAAATCACATTTTAACCAACACAAAGGGATATAAAGTGGCAGTCATTGTCAACGATATTGGTGAAGTGAATATAGATGCAGATTTGATTGAAAAAGGCGGCATTGTAAATAAAAAAGAAGAAAGCTTAGTTGCTCTTCAAAATGGCTGCATATGTTGCACATTACGTCAAGATCTAATTGAACAAATTCACGACATTGTAAAGCAAAGAAAATTTGATCATATCATTATAGAAGCTAGCGGAATTTGTGAGCCAATTCCAATCGCTCAAACAATCAATTTTTTGACTGAAAGTTTTAAAGCAAAGAAAATGCCAATATATTGCAAACTTGATGCAATTATAAGTGTGGTTGACACACTTAGAATGGTGCAAGAATTCGGCTGCGGCGATGAATTGATAAAAAAGGAAATCCATGAGGATGATATTGAAAATTTGGTCATTCAGCAGATTGAATTTTGTGATATCTTAATCATGAATAAAGTCAGCGAAGTAAGCAAAGACGAATTGAACAGAGTCAAGAAAATCATAAAAAGTTTGCAACCAAAAGCAAAATTAATCGAAACAGACTATTCAAATGTGGATATTTCAAAAATCCTTGACACCAATCTTTTTGATATGGAAAATTTGTTGACTTCTGCAGGATGGTTTCAAGAAATGGACAAAGACATTGAAGATATCGAAAAAGAAAATTCCGACCTAGAAGACCATCACGAGCATCATGACCATGAAGATGATGAAGACGAAGATGATCATCACGATCACAAACATGAACATGCTCACCATCATCATGACCATAATCATGAAGGCGGAGAAACCGAAGAATATGGGATCGGGACATTTGTGTATTTTAGACGCAAGCCATTTGATAGACTAAAATTTGAGGATTGGGCAAACAAGGATTATGGTAAACAAATTATCCGTACCAAAGGACTACTCTACTTCTCAGACGATTTGCGCACTGCATATTTGTATGAGCAAGCGGGCAGACAAAAAGTATTGACGGACAATGGTCCATGGTATGCCACATATCCAAGATATCAAATAGAACAACTTTTGTTAAATGACGAAAAATTTAGACACGATTGGGACGAAAAATACGGGGACAGGATGATAAAACTAGTTTTCATTGGTCAACATATTGACAAGAAAAAAATAACAGAAGAATTAGATAAAATCTAAAAATTTATTGAAAATAAAGAAAAAACAACTAAAATTTAGTTGTTTTTTCTATTTTTTGTTTTTTCTAAATGGTATTAAAACTGTAATCAAAATTTTCTAATTTTAATGAATCTTCATCTATCTTATCTTTTTCAAACAAATTTAAGATGTTCACAATTCCTTGATCTCTTCTCTCGTTTAAATTTTTGATTTCATTTTTCAAAATTTTATATTGTTTCAAATCCTTTCCATTTCTACCGTCATAATGATATTGTGGATATTCAAAATGTTCATTGAGTCTAAGTGCAAAACGTTTTTTGAATTCCAAATCTTTTAACAGCTTTTTATTTTCTTTTTCAAAACCAAATTCTTCTACAAACCACATGATACTTTCAGGAGTAAAAACATTTTCATTCAAATATATGGATTTTAAAAACTCCATTCTAAAAGCCTTGTTTCTCTTTAAATTATCGTCTATAAAGATATAAAAATAATTCTGACAATCTTGAGGATTTGGCGTGAGCAATGCCCCAGCAATCAAAAAATCCATATTGTTCCTCAATTTTTTGAAATTGACAAATGATTTATGATCAAAAAATTTCAAAATTTCATATCCAAACTCTTCACATTCTCTACCACATGGATTAACCGCTCTGCCACCGTACATATTTTTGCGAGTCCTATCAAATCCTCCTTTTTCATAAAATTCTGCAAATCTTACACTTTCTTTACTTTCTGTCTTTTCCATCATCATTCCACCTTTTTTTGATACTACCACCATAATTTGAACTTGTCAATATAAAATTTAAATAAAAATTTGGCAATTTCTGTAAACTTATTGATAGTTTCAACTAAATGATATTGAAAAAAAATAAAATCGTGTTATAATAAAATCATGAAAATAATTGTAGGATTAGGTAACCCAGAGGGAAAATACAATAATACATACCACAATGTAGGTTTTAGCGTTGTGGATATGTTTGCCAAACAGAAAAATATCAAGTTTTCTTCCAACAAATGTCAATCAAGTATAGCAAAGGGTGAAAATTTTATACTCGCAAAACCAACCACGTATATGAACCTTAGTGGCAATAGCGTGTACGAGCTAAAAAAATATTTTAAAGTACCTCTCAGTGATATTTTGATTGTCTTAGACGATATTGATATGCCAAAAGGTAAAATTAGGTTTCGCCTAGCGGGATCTGCTGGGACGCATAATGGTCTGCGTGATATAGTAAACAAAGTGGGTCCTACTCCACGTTTGCGCATTGGCATAGGTAGAGATGAGAGTATGAATCTTGCTGATTACGTGCTATCTACCATAGATAGTAAAAGCAAAGAAGTGCTATCAGCCTCATTTTTAACCGCATGTGATTTGATTGATAAATTTATTAATGGAGAATTATGTCAGGACACGACGATTGGCAACGATTAGTATTCAAACAACCAATATTTTGCAATAATCTAGGATTCGGAGAACAAGGTGCTGTACTCAGTAAACTCAACACCGCAATTTTTATCTGCCCTGATATTGAAAAAGCAAACAATATAAGCGCTCAACTTTCCGCATTGGGAAAAGACAATTTCGTCATCAATGATTTTGACAAACCTTTCACTCTATCAAAGTATTCAAGCTCGGATAATAAATATGACCTAATCAATGCACTTTACAAAATATCCAATTCAAACATTATACTGATCTCCACTCCGCGAATTTTCTTTTCTTTCTTACCAAATCTTGAAGAATTCAAAAACAAAATAATCAATTTGAAAATATCAGACGAAATTGATCTCATTGACCTTGAAAAGCAATTGGTCAATTTAGGATACAAAAAAACCGAAACAGTCACAAACAAAGGTGAATTCTCTCGTCGCGGAGATATCATTGACATCTTTAATGTGATTGATTCAAATCCCGTTCGCCTAGATTTTTTTGACACCACAATTGATGTTATTTACAAATTTGATTTTTTGACATTTGAACATACTGAAAAATTAAAATCTATTTCAATCGCACCCAACAGGTTACTGTTTCTTGACAATGAGGTTTCAAACACGATTTCAAAATTGGATGATTTCAAACTTGAAAATAATTTAATTTTTGAATTGATCAATTCTATTGAAAGGGAAGAAGACATTCCATTAGAATTTTTATATCCTTTCATGGATTCAATTGATACGATAGCAAATATAAATTATCCAATAATAATTTCAAATGAAATAGAATTTGAAAATTTATATGAAAGTTATTTAAAAAATTTTATTGAAAAAATAGAAATAAATTTTAAATCTGAAAATTTAATAAAAATTTATAAAAATAATAAAAAAATACTTAATTTAAATGATTTTTTTAATAAATTTTTAAATAAATTAATTTTTTTTGATAATTTTGATTTAAATAATATAGATTTAAAGAACAAATTAAATTCAAAAAATTTAATATCAATTGATTATAAGACTAAAAATTTTCCATCATTTCTATACAATTTAGAATCTCTGCAACTTGAATTAAATAAATTCAAAAACAAACAAATATATTTGTGTCTATCAAATTCTGACACATTAAATTCAATAAAGAAGATTTTCACTGAACGAAATATACCTTTTTCTACCAATAAAAACTCAAAAGGTATAATTTTGACCGAACTAAATATTCCATACAATATTTGCTTTTCAGACGAAGAAAAATTTTATATAGGCAGCACGAATTTTGCACACAAAAAAGAAATTGTAAAATCTTCTAAACAGACGATAAAATATCTGCCAAAAGCAGGAGAATATGTCGTACACAATATTCATGGTATAGGAAGATGTGATGGTATTGTCAGCATGAATGTGTCTGGAGTTGATAAAGAATTTTTCAAGATTTCATATCGCGGAAATGATTCATTGTATGTCCCATATGAAAATGCTGATCAACTCTCGCTCTATATGACAGAGGGAGGAGTGGTCAACCTAAATAAATTAGGCGGAAAAGAATTCTATAACGAAAAATTGAAAACTATTAAATCTATTGAGGACATGAGCAAAGAATTGTTAGAATTGTATGCGAAACGAAAATCTGTAAAAGGATTCAAATACAGTGAAGACGATTATCTGTATACCGAATTTGAAAATGCTTTTGAATTTACAGAAACTGCGGATCAACTACAAGCTATTCAAGACGTCAAAAATGATATGTGCTCAGGTAAAGTCATGGATAGGTTGATTTGCGGGGATGTAGGGTTTGGCAAAACAGAAGTGGCGATGCGTGCACTATTCAAAGCGGTAGAAAACGGAAAACAAGTCGCAATTCTTGCCCCTACTACAATACTTAGCATGCAGCACTTCAACACCGCAAGCAAGCGAACCAAGGACTTTGGTGTCAATGTGGAAATGTTAAATCGTTTCCGCTCAAAAAAAGAACAAAAAAAGATACTAGAAGATTTGGAGTCAGGAAAATTGAATGTCATTTGCGGTACACATAGATTACTGTCAAAAGATGTTAAATTCAAAGATCTAGGACTATTAATTTTAGACGAAGAACAACGTTTTGGAGTCAAAGCAAAAGAACAGATAAAACAATTGAAAACGAACATTGATGTACTCACACTGTCCGCGACTCCTATACCTAGAACATTGAGTATGTCACTCATGACAATTCGTGATATCAGTATAATCAACACTCCTCCGGTCAATCGCCTGCCAGTCAAGACGTATGTTTTGACATATAATGAAGATGTCATTGTAGGTGCCATTCTAGATGAATTGAAGCGCAACGGACAGACACTTATCGTCTATAATAATATTGACAAAATTTATAATTTCGCAAATAGATTAGAGAGTTTGGTCAACAACAATGATGCTCATTTTGACGTAGCACATGGTCAGATGAGTGAAGTTGCATTAGAAAACGCTATAAAACGCCTGTATGATAAAGAAACAAACATCTTTGTATCAACAACATTGATCGAAAACGGCATTGATCTGCCGCGTGCGAATACACTGATAGTGATTGATAGCGACAAACTAGGACTCAGTCAAATGTACCAACTTCGTGGCAGAGTCGGAAGAAATGATGAACAAGCCTATGCTTATTTCACCTACGACAAAGAAAAAACATTAACTATTGAAGCATCTAATAGATTGCAAGCAATTGCTGAAAACACAGATTTGGGAAGTGGATTCAAAATTGCCATGCGCGATCTTCAGATTCGAGGTGCTGGAGAGTTGTTGGGCAAAGTTCAACATGGCCACATGATAAAAATTGGATACGATATGTACGCTCGCTTGTTAGATGAAACATTGAAAAGATTGAAGGGCGAAAAGGTTGAAATTGAACGTGATGTTAAGTTAGATATAGCAATTACTTCTACAATTCCATATTCATTCATTTCAGATGAAGCAGAGAGATTGAAAATCATAGCAAAGATATCCAATATTTTAGATAAGACAAGTGCAAAAAATACATTAAATGAATTGATTATAAACTATGGTAAACTGCCAAAAGAAATATATAATTTAACAAACTTAGCGATAGTGAAAGCATATGCGAAAAAACAATCAATCAAAACAATAACTATCACTAAATCTCGTATTGTGATCACATATTATGAGGATGTGGACATAAAAAAATTGATGCAAAAAGTAAACAAATTTTCGCATTTTAAATTTGAAAATACCGCACT
Source organism: uncultured Clostridia bacterium (assembly GCA_946491735.1). GTDB lineage: Bacteria > Bacillota > Clostridia > Christensenellales > UBA1242 > Onthoplasma. The sequence goes on from CAMLYK010000010.1 coordinate 7,658, forward strand.
GCCAACCATATCTTTAAATCCTCAACACTTTAGTGTGCAATCCGCACTAAATTATATTATTGAATATTTGAATAATTAAACAAAATTCTTGCTTTTTATTATAATTTATATTATAATAGTCAATGATATAAATATATACTTTAATGGAGAATAACGTGAAAAAATTATCTGCTATATTATTATGCTGTTTGATGATTATAACCTGCTCACTTGCAGGATGTGCCACTTTTTCAATTGACCGAGTGAAATATTATAATGAGGTTGTAGCCACAGTTGGAGATACCAACATAACACGTGCAGATCTGATTTCTGCATATAGCAACTATGGCTATTCTTATTTCGTATCTCAACAGGGTCAAACAGAAACCGAAGCCATGAATAGCACTCTAGATATCTTGATTGATAGAGAACTGTTGTACCAATATGCTTTGGACAATGATGATATTTATCGCCCTACCGCTTATCAAGTCAATGAGGGGATTCAAACTCTATTTGATTCGTTGGATGAGCAAATGGCAACTTATGTTGAAGAGGCAAAAATAATATTGAATATTGATATTGCTAGTGACTCAGAAGAAGATACAGAAGATGAAGAAACTGCATATACTTATGAAGATTACGTATATTCAAAACGTGCAAAAGTCTTAGTTAGATACTATACAGATACGACAAAAACAACTGAGAGTTCCACCCCAACGGAATATAGAGAATATTACATTCAATATATCACTGAAAGCGAACCTGACGTGTATGACAAATTAATTTCAGACACTTATCTAAATGATTTTAATCAAAACGGCACTATTGATGCAATTATTGAAAGCTACTTCACTCATTTTAGAGATAGTTTAATCAACGAAGATAGTGAAAATATTGATTTGATTTATAATAAAGTAAGATCACTTTTAGCTAAAGACTTGATAAATTATGAATACTATTTACGTGATGAAAATGGCAATGAGTATTCAAAAGATACTGAGAGTCTAATATATAGATACTTTGAAAGGAATTTCGAATCACAAATACAATCTATCTATTTAACAAACATACAGACTCACTTCTTAGAAAATGAAAATTTAAGCATTCAAGCATTATTAGATGAATACAACTATTTGACTGAGGCTAGTTACTTGGAATATAGAAATTTTGAAGAATCATACAAATCTGATATGCAAGATATAGGTACTGGTGCAGATTCAATCTATTATCACCCAACAAATTTAAGCGATGGTACACAGTTTGGATACTTTATCCACACTCTAATCACTGTTGATGGGCTTGATGATGCACTCACTGCTTTAGAAAATAATGCAGAGTTGAAAGAAGATCCCGATGCATATGAAGCTGAATATAATAGAATCATAGCAGAATATTTATCTAGTAGCAATCTTCAAATTTCAGTTAGAGACATGGATAAAAATTCTTCAACATATGGATTGATGACTGATGAAACAGTCAGTTTCAATACGGTTTTACAAGAATACAATGAGATAACTAAAATAACTGATTATGAAACCAAACTAAACGCATTTATCCAATTTATGTTCAAATATACTGGTGACGACAGTTCTTCACTAGTGTCAGGAATGCCATATGTTGTTGGAACCAACGGCTATAGTTCAATGGACGACGCATTTACTGATGAGGCAGTTCGCCTTATAACTGATGGTACAAAGGGAGGCACTACCCCTGCAAGTACGGACAATCTATGTGTTTCAAGTTATGGTGTACATTTCTTGTTCTATGTAGGTGAAGTTGGTTCAACTGATTATTACATTCCATACAGTGATAGAGATTTGGCATATATTCAAAGTGATAATAAATCAGATAATGGTATGTATAATTTATATTATAAGATATTGAATCCTCTCACTGGCGAAACATATTTTGATATGCTATTCGATGCAGTCTATCCTGCTGAAAGTGATGAATCTAATTACACCTCAAATAATGGTTATACTGACTATGAAGAAAATCTGATCAATACCAGTATGATCACACATAAAGTGGTAAAGTACACTACCAAGATCAATTCAACTAGATCTTCAATCTAATAAATTTTCAATTATTAAAAAGATAAGACATATCAATTAATCGATGTGTCTTTTTTTATCTGATATTAAAAATAATTTATATAATTTATTTCAAAAAAGCAAATAAAAAATATTAAAAATTTTGTATATTTTGAAAAACATTCCACAAAATAGTCATGTAAACTTTATAAGGAGAAAAATTATGGCAAATACAAAAACTAAAACAAAACGTGGAATATCAGGTTCTACAATAGCAATCATCGCGCTATCAATCTTGCTTTTGGCTTCAATTGGTATAGGAATCACCTTGGCATACTTCACTGCTACTACAAATGTAACGGGTGATATTACATTAGGTGATCCTGTAACAATCTCTATCACACAGGGCGGAGCTTCTGCATCATCTCTAACCTTTGACGGTGATGCTCTACCAGGCACAGTGTATAGCCAATCAATTGGTATACAAGCACCTGCAGCAATGACTGAAGCATTGATGAGAGCAAAACTGACCATTACTAATACTGACGGCGCAAGTACAAACGTAGAAGCTACAACAACAGGTGACTGGCAATCAGGTGATGATGACTACTATTACTACAACGGCACAGTAAACGCTAATGATCAAATAGATTTCATTTCAGCTATCACTGTTCCTACCTCACTAACTAATGCAGATGCCAACAAGACATATACTATTGAAGTCATTGTTGAAACGATTCAAAAAGCCAACAATGCAGCCAACACAGTTTGGAGCACAGCACCAGCAGAATGGTTAAAAACTTATTCTCCAGTCGCTGGGGGTTAAAAAAAGGATACCTTTTGGTATCCCTTTTTATTTGTCACCTAAAGATAAATAATCATTTGGATCAACTTTTACACCATTTAATGTCATTTCAAAGTGTAGATGAACACCTGTGTTTAACTCTTTTGACATGCTATCGCTTGCTTGACCGATCACTTGCCCTGCACTGACCACATCTCCCACCGCGACACTAACATCACTTGCCAACGACTTATATATTGAAACAATACCATCATCATGGCTAATTTCAATAACGGTCCCTTCCAAATAATTGGTGTACACGTTAGAAACCGTTCCGTCAGCCACTGCATAAACATCTAGATTATCTCCTGCAACGAAATCAATAGCCTTATGGATTTCCCATTGTTTTAAAGTATCATTATATTGCAATTCTGTTCCAATATAATCTTTTGCAATGGTTGCGTTTTGCATTGGCACAACATAAGTAGTGGTTGACACATCTATACCATCATCTCCAACATCCGTTCGATTCGGCGAATTATTGGTACTAACCAACGCAATTGTAACAGCACATGCGATCACTAGAATACCAATCAAAATAGCATAGACGTAATTCATAACCAATTTTTTCTTTTGTTGAGAGTTAGATTTGTCCATATTCCCTCCTTCAAAAGAATGATAGACAAATTTTTAATATTTAAACATGAAATTAAAAACTTCCTAAAATTAATGGCCAACCTATGATTGAATAATCATCATAGTATGCAATTTGAATATTGACGCGTTTATTGTTCACCATTACTGACCTCGAAATATTATCTGAAAACGCATATATGACACTCGCCCCATTATCTAAATATTCAGAAAATACAATTTTAGCATTTAATTTTTCTATTGCCGCTACAGGCTCAAAATTATATATTGTCATACTCTCTCCGATTATTTCCTCTGTGCTGTTTATTTTTCCATAATTCATATAACAATTTCCTAAATATACATAATTGTCACTTATAGGATCATTAGAATAAGCATAATAATCTCCACTAAAATAATCGAGCAAAGTGAATTTTTTCTGATATCCAATATTCCCTATTAAAATCAAAAATACAATGATAACTACAAAAAGTTTTTTCATACTTTGATTATATGGTCATTTTTTGATTTTTAATCATAGGAAACGTTAGAATTTTGTAAAAAGACCGATTTTTTTGCTTAGATATTTTAATCTTAAATGTTTATACGCCAAATACATCATATAAATATAGATACGCAAGAATATTATTAGAAGACTTAAAATATTTTTTAATTTTAGATAGAATGATTTTAATATTTTGCTCATTGAATTCTTCACACACAGATAATCTATCCAATATTGCGAGTCTACATTTTTCACATAAACTATTTATACAATTATAGTTCAAGTTAATTATGTTAGAAAAAAGTTCATTGTTGGCTAATGCATAAAACCTATCAATTAAAGCAGAATCATTTTTCACCGCTTTATAAAGATCGACCATTGTGAGAGTATGATTGCGAACCGATCTAATTACTAAAGAAAAGGCATTGATAATCAAATAATCAACAAGTGGCAATAATTCATATTCAATATCGCACTCTCTGAGAATTTGGATATCTACAAACTCAAAGTCACTATCCACGCTGTTTATTATATCCTCAGTTTTGCTTGCACTTAATTCATTGAAGTCAAAATCTAATTCATAATGACTTTTAAAGCACATCAGGTTCTTTATATAGTTATAAAATTTATTAAAAATAATACTAAATATCAAACTGATATCGACACTTTTGTCTTTGATGAAAATATAGTCATTGTTACAATTTGAAACGCTATTTTTATTATCTAAAAAAAATGGCAAAACATGCGAATCAATAGGCACATAAATATTTATGAACTCTGTTCTATCTACATTAATATTCAAAAATGAATTTGCCGAACAAAAAAAGATAATTGTTCTATATCCATCAAAAATTTCATCAAATCTATCTCTTTCTGTATCAATGTTCAACTTGTTAAATATACATAATTCTTTAATTTTGTCATAAATTTCTAAAATATCTGCGTTGGTTATATTATTATCATAAATCAACATGACTTTCTGATATTTTGATCGCCTTTCTATAATATCTTTTATGCCAAAAATAAAATCGTCATTTCTAATATTCATAAATATATACTAGCACAATCAATAAAATAAAAAATACAAAAATTTGTCGATACCTTAACTAAATTTTGCGAATTTTATCATATTAAAAATTTTTACTTTACTTTTTGCTTGTATTATTATAAAATACATATAGGAGGACTGAAATGGAAGAAAAAATCATAACTTTAATTGCTGATAAATTGGGCAAGAAAAAAGAAGCCATTAAATTAGACTCTCACTTAGTTGAAGATTTAGGAGCAGACAGTCTAGACGTAGTTGAACTTATTATGACTTTTGAAGAAGAATTTGGCGTATCTTTGCCAGATGAAGATGTTTCTAAATTAAAGACAGTTGGAGATATAATTGAATATATTAAAAATATGAAAAAATAGATTATTTGAATTGAATTTTATTGATTAATTTGTACAAAAAAACTTCCAAAAATCTGGAAGTTTTTTTCATTACTAGTTATTCAATCCATTATCTACTAAATAATTGTATAATTCAGAAAAGTTTGCATTCAACAAATAATATCTATAATATGAATTGTTAGTATTGTATCCGTTATCCGGATTGTCTGAACTATAGTATGGTATAATATAAACTCTCACTTCTTGCATATCATCTGTACTGCTGACTGAAAATACTAATTCTTTGTAATAAACCGAATCTCCATCAGCATTCTTGTATTCATTGTTGCCATCCATGAGTTTTTGTGGATTGTTGTACACAAAGGAAACATAAAAATCTGATGTAGATGGAACTGAAGTAGCTGACGTAGTTGAATTGGTCACAATTGAAGGTTTGTCTGATAGAGTGCCAGAAAATAGTGCTGTCAAACTAGATTCTTTGCTAGCATTATTGATCCTATCTAATATACCATTATAGATATCAACATAATTTTCATCATTAGGATTGATATCTATAGGACTATTTGATGAATATTGCACATAAATACTATCTGGATTAGCACAATTGATTTTATGATTCACATCAACATTAGCCATAATGAGTGTAGCGATTATCAATATACCAATAATTGATAAACTTACGATTGCCGTTATTCTTTTTGCCATAATTTTTCTCCCATTTAATAATATAACAAAGTCAAAATTAAATCAAGCGATTAATTATCATTTTTGTCATCATCTTTTTTTGTTTCTTTCATTTCTGAAGCTGTTTCATCATTATTTTTTTCATCCACTTGTAAACTATCTTCACTGTTTTCTTTAGATGCGTCATTTTCTGAACTTACCACTAGAGAATTATCATCCGTCTTACCCAGCATTTTGTTAAGTTCATTATATTCCTTTTCTGCTTCTTTTTTAATGTTTTCCAATTCCTGTCTAGTTATAACTCCAACTTTTGCAAGTGCTTCAGCATTTTCAATTCTAGACTTGATTTCTCTAGTCTTCTTTTCTTCCAAAGCTTCACGTTTCGCCTTTTCTTGATATTCGCGCTTCTCTTGCTCTTTTTTATCAATGGCGATTTCCACATCCTCTACAGAAGCACCATTGAATAACATTTCAAACTCTTCTTTGTATATTGTTTCTTTATCCAACAAGATTTGTTGAACTTTTTCAATCACATCTTTTTTGCTTTCCAATATTTTTCTAGCCTGAGCATGTGCCTTGTCTATAATGTCCTTGACTTCTTTGTCTATTTCGCATGCCAATTCTTGACTATATGGAACTTGTCTTTGATAATCTCTACCTACAAATATTTCTTCGCCTTCTCCAAAACTGATTAGTCCAAGTGAATCACTCATACCCCATTCTGCGACCATCTTTCTTGCCACTTTAGTTGCTCGTTCAATATCATTTGAAGCGCCAGTTGTAATATCGTCTAGCATCAATTCTTCAGCCGTACGGCCACCTAACATCATAGTGATAGAATCCAGCAATTTTTGTTTTGGCATATGTGTTCTATCTTTTTCATCAAAAGTGAGCGTATATCCGCCCGCATTACCACGCGGAATTACTGATATCTCCTGAACATTATCACAATTTGGTAAAGTTTCTGCAATGATAGCATGTCCTGCCTCGTGTATTGCAGTGATTCGTCTATCTTGCTCTGTGATGACACGAGAGACTTTCTTTGGTCCCATCAAGACCTTGTTTAATCCCTCTTGAATATCTATCATTGTGATTTTGTATCTGCCATCACGTGCAGTTAGCAAAGCTGCTTCGTTCAAGACATTTTCAATATCTGCACCTGCAAGTCCACTTGTCAAGCGCGCAATACGTTTGATATCCACATCTTCACTAAGAGGTTTGTTTCTAGAATGCACTTTGATAATTTCTTCTCTGCCTTTCACATCTGGCAAATGTACATATATTTGTCTATCAAATCGACCAGGACGAGTCAAAGCTGGATCTAATACATCTGCTCTGTTTGTAGCAGCGAGTACAATAATACCACTATTAGTTTCAAAACCATCCATCTCAACTAACAGTTGATTTAGAGTCTGTTCACGTTCGTCATTTCCGCCACCCAATCCAGCACCACGTTGTCTACCAACTGCATCAATTTCATCGATGAAAACGATACATGGAGCACTCGCCTTGGCACTCTCAAACAAATCACGAACACGACTGGCACCGACACCTACGTACAATTCCACAAAGTCACTACCTGAAATACTGAAGAAAGGCACTTTGCTCTCTCCTGCAACTGCTTTTGCAAGCAAAGTTTTACCCGTTCCTGGCGGTCCAACCAATAACACGCCCTTTGGAATACGTGCTCCAAGTTCTGTAAATCTAGAAGGATTTTTCAAAAATTCAACAATCTCTTGCAATTCTTGTTTTTCTTCCTCAGCACCTGCCACATCTGTAAACTTTACATTTGAAGATACGACAAGTCTAGCTTTGCTTTTGCCGAAGCCAAATCCTTTGCTATTTCCTGACATAGCCTTGAACAAAATTATACCAATCGCTACGACCAAAATGATATTAAGCACTGGTAAAATATTAGATATCCAAGAAGATGATTCGTATGAATAGCTAGCTTCTACTAAAACAGCGCCTTCTTTTAAAACAAGACTACCATCAACCTCATCTTCTTCGTTGATCACGCCATCGCCATTTTGATCAACATACAGACTGTTATTATACTCTGTAATGAATGCCGTCAACTGATCAACACTCATAAAAGTGCAATAAGCATCGATTCTATCTGGGAAACGATTTTCTTCAACACCATCGACCAATCTTATTCGCACTGTATAACCATACACGTCAATTTCAGCCACTTCACCATTGGTCACCATCTGTTGAAATTCAGTATAACTAACTTCTCTATCTCTGTTGTTGCTTGACATTACCCAATATACCAAAAGAGCCACAATTGCAACACCAATGATAAAAAATATTATAGATTTCCACAAGTTGTTTTTCTTTTTTTCCATTTTTCACCTCAGTAGTTTATATTATAACATAAATAAAATTTATTAACAAATATTTTGAATAAATAAAAGATATAATTTCCTATTATGTAAAATTTAATACGAACATCTACTATTACGAAATAATATCTATTATTCAACAAAATATATCACGTTGATTTCAATTAGAATGTCAACAAATCTTTGTATAGTTCTTTCAACCTCATTGCATCTTCATAAGAGATAAAACCTAATTTGTGTTCAGTACCATTTTTTTCAACTATAAATATCGAAGGTATATCCGAACTGCCACTATCTCCCAAGACAAAAAAGAATATCATGACAAGCCATTCATACCATTTGTTCTTTTTATATTCCATAGAAGAAATATTTTTCACATCAATTGTGATTGTTTCGCCTTCTTTTGTATAACTAATATGTTCTTCATCGACCAAAAATTCAACCTTTTTGTTCCTCTTCACTCTAATCAAGGCAATAATAAATATGATATCAAGCACTAGCATAACGCACAGTACAATGATTGTTTCCATATTTCTTCCATTCGGAAAAGCAAGCAAAACGGACACTACAATCGTACAAATACTTAATACTATTAGTAATGGAACAAACACTTTATACAAAAACTTTTTATTTGCTTCAATTTGTATAGGCATCTCTACTCCAATATTATTATTCATGTTACATGAGTATAGCATAACATTATTTATGTTGAGTTGTCAACAAAATTTAATATTTTCAAAATATTTTTATTTTGTTTATTAAAAATATGCATTATACATTAATATTATATTTCTAACAAATCTAATTTTATTTTCATAGATAATAAAAATTTTAACTTGTGTTCGACAAACCGGCAAAAAAAGTTTACAAATATAGTTTATTGTGTTAAAATTCAAAAAAGGGGAAATTATGATGGCGACTATTGGTCTAATCATTGATATATTAATCGTTGCTGTACTGATTATATTTGGTATTATCGGATTCAATAAGGGATTCTTAAAATCATTTATATCACTATTCAGTTGGGTAGTATGCATATTGATTGCAATCTTCACGGCAAAATATGTAGCTAATTGGATAAACGGAATATACGATTTTTCATCCTTGATAGGCGGAAGAATAGCTGATGGTTTGACAGGTGTCAATGAATTCTTCTCTCAATCAATTTCAGAATTTTCTAGCACGGAAGAGATCATCAACAATCTGCCAGCAGATTTGAATGGACTTCTCAGTCAATTAATAAAAGTAGTGTTCTCAAACACTTCAGTAGACATGACCAGTACCGACACAATCGCAAGTGTAGTAGGATCATCTCTTGGCCATATATGTATGGTAATCATAGCAGGTATTTTGACTTTCATAGTATTGAAGATCGTGATTGCGCTGTTATCTAGACTGTTTGATAATATTTCTAGAACCAAAATACTTGGTGGATTAAACAAAGTATTAGGCTTGATATTCGGGGTATTAAAGGCAGGATGTATTATAATAATCCTTAACTGTATATTAGTAGGATTATCTTTGATCCCTGCAGTCAATAATACAATAACACCGCTCATTCAAGACAACACACATATTGAAAAAGTAATTTATAACAAGACTGATGAATTTGTAGGTAAATACATTATTGAAGGCAACGTCATTCAAGAATGGGTGACAGACTTATGGAATTCACGTTAAAAGGAAAATTTATGGGACTTTACGAAACATTAAAGGATAGAAATTTATTATACCAATCTACAGATGAAGAAAAATTAAAAGATTTGTTGACCAATAAAAAAATCACTGTATATTCTGGCACAGATCCAACAGCTGACAGTTTGCATATAGGTCATTGTGTACCATGTACAATATTGAGACGTTTTCAACAGGCTGGACACAAAATCATCATTTTAGTTGGTGGTGCCACTGCTGCCATTGGAGATCCGTCTGGCAAAACGGACATGCGTCCAATGCTGACAAAAGAACAATTAGCCCACAATATTGAGGGAATCAAGCGTGCATACAGCAAGTTTTTGCGTTTTGACGGCGACAATCCTGCAATTATTGTCAACAATGCCGATTGGTTCAAAGGATATGATTATGTTGATTTCATGCGTGATGTTGGAGTTCATTTCAATATCAATAAAATGATAACTAACGAAATCTATGCCAAACGCATTCAAGAAGGTGGTCTAACTTTCTTTGAAATGGGATACATGCTCATGCAAGCATACGACTTTTTGTATTTGAATGAAAAATACAATTGTGAACTTCAATGGGGAGGCGCTGATCAATGGGGAAATATTGTTGCAGGTAGCGAACTTGGAAGGAAAATGAATTTTATTGATAACAAAAATAGAATTATGATTGGTGCAACTAATCCATTGCTACTTACTCCAGAAGGTAAGAAAATGGGAAAAACTGAGAAAGGTGCCATTTGGATAGAAAAAGATAAAATCTCTGCATATGACTTCTACCAAGGGATTTATCAAACACCTGATGCTTGCGTTGAAATGATGTATGCCCTGTTCACAGATATTCCAATGGATGAAGTGCGTAAAACTATCAAAGATGACATTGTGGCAAGCAAAAAGCGTCTTGCTTTTGAAATCACAAAATTTATTAGAGGAGAAGAGGACGCAATTGAAGCTGAAAATATGAGTAAAAATTTATTTTCTTCTTCCAATATTGACAAAGATAACGCTCCTACCATTGAACTGAGCATTTCTACCGACACTATAGGTCTACTTGATCTGTTGACGTTGGCAAAATTCACACAATCAAATGGAGAGGCTAGACGTCTGATTGAACAGCGCGGTCTGTCAATGGATGGACAAGTAATCTTAGACAGCCAAATCAAAATCTCCACAACTGATCTAAAAAAAGGAATTTTGTTCAAAAAGGGAAAGAAAAATTATTTATTGATAAAATCAAAATAAAGAAGAAGATGAAATATATCTTCTTCTTTTTTAATTATTATTTAAAATTTGAGCACTTTATTATTACTATTTTTCTATGTTTTGTTCTTTAGTTTGTTTTTCTTCTTTGTCTTCAGCGTTTGAATCGTCCGATATGGTTTGATATTTTAAATTTTCTAACTTTTTATTTAATCTCGCTTCATTTGCCAAATCTAAAAGTTCTTGAGCTAATTTATCTATATCCTCATTAATAAATCTCAACATAATTTTATCTCTTGATCTAGACTTTATCAAGAGTTCCAATGATCTGACACCCTTTTTTGAAAGCCAGTCATACAATGTTTTTTTACGTTTAACCTCAAACACCTGTGCCAAATCTATGACTGTATCATACATTAAAGATTTGATAATCAAACAATTTTCATGAATAGCATAGACTCGAATTTTCTTTGCATTTTTATAAGTACGTACACTTTGCACTATACAGAACACCAAAATACAAATATCCAAAATCCAAATATACCATTTCATGAATTGAACGACAAGATAAATTACAGCAAACAGCAAAAAGATGTTAGCCAAAATCAAAAACACCCCCAACCAAAAAAGATGTTGATGTTCATCAATTTCAATCTCTCTAATGAATTTACCTATTTTAAATTCTTCCTGTTTATTTTTCAAATCATCTCCTAGACATTAAATTTAAACACAATTATATCTCCGTCTTCAACTACATAATCTTTGCCCGCACTTATGACTTTACCCTTTTCACGACAAAGATTATAATCTCTTAAACTAATTAAATCTGAATATTTTACCACATCCGCACGAATAAATCCACGTTCAAAGTCAGTATGAATTTTTCCTGCTGCTTGAGGTGCCAATGTGCCCTTTTTTATCGTCCATGCTCGCACTTCTTTTTCCCCTGCTGTGATAAAACTTATCAGACCTAACAGATGATAACTTGCTCTAATTAGTTTATCCAATCCAGATAAATCAATTCCCAATTCTGCTTTGAACATCTCTCTATCTTCAGCATCCATATTTACCAATTCTTCCTCAGTTTTAGCACAAAGGGAGATAACTTCAGCATTTTCTTTTTTTGCCATTTCTTCAATCTTTTTTATGTTTTCTTTTTGAAAATCATCCAACGTGTCCGAAGTGTTGGCAACATATATAACTGGCTTTGTAGTGATTAAAAAGAATCCGTCCACAATTTTCTTTTCATCTGGATCAAATTTCAAAATCCTAGCAGATTTGCCCTCTTTCAACACTTCTAATATTCTATTTAGCAACTCATATTCTTTTTGTGTAGCAAGATCACTTGAGCCTCCATGCACAATTTTCTTTATTTTATCAATTCGCTTAGTGACCGTATCAATATCTGCCAAAATCAATTCAAGATTGATTGTTTCAATATCTCTAACAGGATCGACTGAACCTTCCACATGAATTATCTTATCATTTTTAAAACATCTAACGACATGAACAATCGCATCTACTTCTTTTATATGACTTAAAAATTTGTTTCCAAGCCCCGCACCTTCGCTAGCACCTTTAACTAGTCCTGCAATATCCACGAATTCAATCTGAGCCGGTATAATTTTGTTAGTGTTATATAGTTTTGCAAGTTCAATCAAACGTTCATCATATACGTCCACCACTCCCACATTGGGTTCAATGGTGCAAAATGGGTAATTGGCTGACTCTGCTCCTGCTTTCGTAATAGCATTAAAAAGTGTACTTTTCCCAACATTAGGAAGCCCTACTACTCCAAGTTTCATATTATCTACCTCAAATGTAATATTTTCTGAATATAATAATATAATAAATTGAAGAAAAATTCAAGTGATTGAGATAATTAAGTATATTTTCATAGGTTTTATTCAAGGTCTGACCGAATTTCTACCAATTTCTAGTAGCGGTCATATTGTTTTATTTGGTTCAATGTTCAATTTGGACAATCTCCTTTTAATCAGTGTTGTCGCACATATTGGCACCCTCTTTGCAGTCATATTTTGCTATAGAAAACGCCTGTTCCAACTGATCAGACATCCAATAAACAAAACAAATTTAAACTTAATCATCGCAACCGTTCCAACTGTAATTCTAGTTTTATTATTCAACACCTTTTTTGAAGACAGCTTTTCCACAAAAACACTCGTATGGGGATTTTTAATATCCGCCATATTATTAATGATAGCAGATTTCAAAAAGGATGGCATTCGACCCGTAACAAAACGCTCCGCACTCTATATGGGGTTAGCGCAAGGTTTAGCACTTCTGCCTGGAATATCTAGAAGTGGATCAACCTTGGTTTGTGGGCTTTTGGCCGGTGTAGAAAAAAATGAAGCATTAGATTTTTCTTTCCTTATGAGCATCCCAATAATAATCGCCAGTGCGGTTTATGAATCAATCAAATTATTTTCAGCACAGATTACTATTAATTGGTTGGGAATTTTCATAGTGATGATTACCTCGTTTATATTTGGCATCCTCTCAATAAAATTGATGCTAAAAATTGTTAAGAAGAATAAACTGTATTTCTTCAGTATCTATTTGATCGTTTTGAGTTTGATCGTTTTGATCTTTTTCTAAATAAATTCAAAACGTGACTCATTATAAATACATTTCGCCATAAAAATTGAAAAATTGTTTAAAAAAAATAAAATTACCAAATATTACCAAACGAATATTTTGCGTATTCGAATGTAATTTAATTTGAATATCTTAAAATAATAATATGAACATAGGAAAAATTATTAGAGATTTACGAAAAGACAAGGGACTGACCCAAACCCAACTTGCACAAAAAATATCAACAACACAAGATACTATTTCATTATGGGAATTGGGAAAGAGTTATCCAGATATAATTAATTTGATAAAATTATCAAAATTTTTTGGAGTTTCAACTGATTACATGCTAGGATTGAAAGATTTTTAATCTTAGCTCAAAATAGATATAATAAATTAAATTTAAATTTGTTGCACTGCATCAAATTTTTTTATATTTGACAAAATTGATGGTGTATGATAATATATTTATGTAACGAAGGTGCAGTATTCTAGTCAACTAATTTATATGAGGGTGCCGAAATAAGCATCGCTGGCACAACTATGAAGTTCGTGGTGTTGGTCTTGATTGCCCAAATTGGGACTGATGCTGGGAGTTAAGATTTTTGGGACACGTATAATGGCATATACGAATTCTCCCAATTATCGTGGAGACTTAAGTGGGTAGATAACAATTTATCGCTTAGGATTAGAACCTGCATATGACGAAAGTTATGTGCAGTGTAGCCTGCTTTGAGTGAATAATTTGGGATAAGACGCCAACTTATATTATTTCTAAGTACACGAAAACTATAAGTTGTCTTTGAAATATTATTCGCAAAATCAAGATAAATATAAATGATGTTGTCAAGGAAAACTTCTAGACTGTATCGCAAGATGGCACTCTGGGGATTATAGTGTGGTCTCAGTGGCGATTCGGTGCAAGTTTTACGTAAAGGGAAACCGCTTGGCTGGTGACAGAAAAGTGCAAAATTGGGAAATCCAACCGAACCTTATGCCGCAAGGTTTACTCAGAATGTTGCCTTCGTAATTTGTATATTGTATGTAAAATCTACATTTAAAATATGGATGAAAATCAAGATAAAAAAAAGAAAAAACAATTGAAAAATAAATCATCAAAATGGTGGGTATGGCCAGTGAAAGTATTTTTTCTGGCTATATTTTTATCATTTACATTCAGCATCATCAGTGAAATAACTTTATCTAACACAAATATAATTGTTTCAATTATTGTCATTTTCGTATTCATTGCAATTAGCATCATCTTTGATATGTTAGGGGTGGCTGTGACGTCAAGTTCGATTGAGCCCTTTCTTGCAATGGCGTCCCGTCACGTAAAAGGCAGCAAGCAATCCATATCTCTTATTAAAAATGCAGATAGAATAAGTGCAATTTGCACCGATGTCATAGGAGATATCTGTAGTATACTTTCAGGTGCAGCTGGCGCAAGCATACTCACAAAAATCGCCATCTCTTCCGAAGGAAACATATTGTCAATAGTTATAGCTTCTATCGTATCTGCTCTGATTGCAGGAATCACCATAGCGGGCAAAGCTGCATTCAAAAAGTATGCAATATCTCATTCTTCACAAGTCACCTTACGTTTTGCAAAATTTATAAATATATTTACAAAAAAAGATTAATATTTATTAATTTGTAATAAAATAATTAAAAAATAATGTAAATTTTATATTTTTTTTAATTTTAAAAAATATTTATTCAAAATTAATAAATAAAAATACAATTTAACTACTTTCTGACCAAACTCGATTTTCTTTAAACCATTCACTATCCTTTAATTTAATATTATTGTTTGAACAATTTACGCCTATACTTGATGTTGTGGACGTGATTACGATATTGCCATTGAATGACTCAAATTCATTGTTTTTGTAATCAATACATAGCGTGGTCACATATATGGCATCAGTATATTGCGCAACACGATTAATAAAATCTTGAGTTGGGAATTGATTATCTTTGGTGTCAGTATATTCACTGCTACCAGCACAACAACATACGCAAACAACTTGTGGTTGAATCACTTCAAGCAAAGCCTCACTAGATGAAGTTTTGCTACCATGGTGACCTGCCTTGTATAAATAAACCGCTGATAATGTGTTGCTATCAACAAGTGATTGCTCGCCATCTTCTTCCAAATCTCCTGTGAACAAGAAATTTCTATCCGCATGGCTAAACATCACACAAACGGAATAGTCGTTTTCACTGCTCGCACGTTCTTCATAATATCTTTGATATAGAATTTGAAATGAAATATCATTAATTTCATCCAAGACATACTCTTTTTGTGCTTGAACTTCTTCTCCGTCTGCCTGCAACACCAATTCTTCATTCCAGCATTGCAGTGCATTAAAATGATTCGCTCCAGCCGTCTTTTCTGCTTCACGTTCTCTAATATAATTGTTATAGACAGTACCTGTAGTTTGATTCGTCCTAGCAAAGTCAATTATCGTTTCACATTCATACAAATCAAATATGCTGTCCACCTTTTCGCTAGTTGCAAAGCCCGCATAATGATCCTGATGTGCGTGAGTGATAATTACATATTCAAGCGTATTGTCTGTCACGTAATTATCTAGATACGAACTGACTGTTGCAATGCTGTTTGATTTTGAACCACAATCTATTAAAATATCAATATTTTCGCCAACTTTAATGTATGTACAATCTCCAGTATATTTGTTTCCCAATTCCAAAAAATGTATTGACATACTGCCCTCTTCTATGACAACTGGAACTGTGTCTATATCTCCTTCAGTATTATATGAATAATAAGCCTCACTACCTATTACCAATTCTTCATTATATGGAAGAGTAGAATAAGTTATGCCAAGTCCGCCAGCGACAAAGCCTATTACAAGTGCCAAAATTGAAAATAAAATTGTTAAAGATTTTGAATTTGATTTACTTCTAGCCATTATACACCTCCTGCTTCATTTTCAATAATATCTTCGCTCGTTTCAACAAAGGTGATCAAACGAACCCTTTGAATTTTAAAGATAGAATCATATTTGAAATCATCCACTTTATAAACAATATAATATGTACCAACTTCGTCTGCATAAAATTCTCCGTTTTCTCTTACTTTAAGATTCGTTTCTATATATACTTTATTTGAAACATCTCGCCCAAACGATATAGCATGAATGCCTTCATCAATGTAATTTTCTTCAAGGGTCAAGGTCAACTCATCCATTCCAATAAGGTCAAAACAATCATTTCTTGTGACATATTTTAAACTAAACACTCCTGCAACTACACCAATAATCAGCATAAAAACAACTGCGACTATTCCTCCTGCTCCTAACTTTTTTAGATTTTTATTTGCTGTTTTTTTGCTAGATTTAGAAACGTCTAAGTCGAGATTGATTTCCGCTTTTTTTCGAACTTTGTTAGCCGTTTTCTTTTTTGCCATATCTGTCCCCCCTTACTAATTAAATTATATCATAAAATATTAAATTGCTAAAATAAAATGAAAAAATTTATAAAAATTAATTTAAAATTAAATAAAAAATTATTTTTTAGAAGAAAATAAAAAAATTTTAATTTTTACCAATATTTTTTTATTAATTTTGAATTAAATATTAAATATAATTATGAAAGTAAAAAACAAAACGCCAAAATTGTTTGGTATTTTGTTTTTTTAAAATAATATATTTTTATTTTAATACATTTTTTAATGTTATAGTTTTTGTCTTAGTCACTTGGTCGAAAGTGGACATTACACCTTCTGTTCCTATTCCTGAAATTTTATATCCACCAAAAGGCATCTCAAAACTTCTATGGAAACTTGCACCATTTATCACACATCCACCAGCCTGCATTTTAGATGCAATTTTGAATGCTTTGTTCATGTTGCGAGTGAATACACAACTTCCCAAACCATAATTTGATTGGTTAGCAATTTCAACAGCTTCTTCATCGCTCTCACACGGAATAATGCTTACCACTGGC
The DNA here is from genome assembly GCA_946491735.1 of uncultured Clostridia bacterium. Lineage (GTDB taxonomy): Bacteria > Bacillota > Clostridia > Christensenellales > UBA1242 > Onthoplasma. The sequence continues at coordinate 25,474 of CAMLYK010000010.1, forward strand.
CCGAAGATTTCATCGTCTTTTGCCACGTCTGCAGTCTTAGGAATGTTGGTAATAACAGTAGGATAGTAGAATGCTCCTTGAGCTTTACCACCATATAGTAATTTTCCTCCCTGTGCGATGACATTTTTGACCTGTTTTACAACTTTTTCACATGCTTCTTTTGTTACAAGCGTTCCAACATCTGTTTTCTTGTCCATAGGATTGCCGACAATCAAAGTCTTCAATTTTGCCACAGTCTTGTCTTCAAACTCTTTTAATACCTTTTTATTGACAATAAATCTCTTACTAGCAACGCATACCTGACCTGCATTGTACATTCTGCCCCAAACAATTTCGTTGACTGCCAAATCAATATCTGCATCATCCAAAACTATGAACGCATCATTAGCGCCCAATTCCAAAGTCACATGTGCTAAATGTGTAGCGGCATTTTCATAAACTGCTTTACCTGTAGCCACCGAACCGGTAAATGTTATGCCATGAATATCAGGATTTTGTCCTAGAGCGTTGCCCACTCTTGCTCCACCAGTCAAGACTTGAACGACACCATTATATACTCCCGCGCTATGCATCAATGCAACTAATTTTATTATAGTTGAAGGGTTTTGATGTGGTGGTTTAACAATGATAGCATTGCCTGCAAGTATTGCTGGAGCAATCTTTTGATCAAACAAATCAATAGGGAAATTGAATGGAATAATTGCAGCCATAACACCCAATGGTTCACGTACGGTAAATTGCAGAGTATTGTCTTGTCCTGCTTCTGTACCTGCAGGAATCATATTCCCATATAAATGTTTTGCTTTTTCACAAAAAGCCTCAAATGCAATTCGAACATTATCAATTTCTGCATATGCTTGTGTGATAGGTTTTCCCGTTTCTATAGAAAGTGTCTTGGCTAAATCTGTTCTATTTTCATCAACCAAATCTAAAAATTTCTTTAAAATTTCCACTTTTTTATAAACAGGAACTTCTGCCCATTTTACTTGAGCTTTCTTTGCATATTCAACCGCTTTTTTCACATCTTTCTCGGTCGAATCAGGCACTGTATCTACGATTTTACCAGTATAAGGATTGACAATATTCATTGTCTTTTTGTCACTAGCATCTGCCCACTTTCCATTAATAATATTTTGCATAATTCCCCCTTTATTTAGTGAATGCCGTAAATGAAAGCATCAAACCACCAGTTGTATTACGTCCATCATCAACGAATCCGTATTCTCCAAATGTAAATTCCATTATAAATGGAGCCCCGTTGACATTCTTTTTGATTTCTTTGTAAACCTCATTGATTCTGCTATCAATTCCTGCACGTCTGCCACCACAGTGAACAAGATGATAACAAACGACTGGTTTTGTCAACTTTTTATTCAATTCTTTAAGTGTCTTTCCAACAGAAGAAATCAGTTCATCAACTGTTGCCTCCATACGAATGACAGTAGTACCTTCAGCTAAATTTGCACCAATATTCATAGAATAATCGTCATTTGCAAACATTGGGTGTCTAATAGCAATTAAATCACCTAATCTATCCTTTACTCCAAGCGGACTGGTGATTGTTGCAGATAATAATTTATCCCCCATCAACTCGGTTGTCTTCATTCCTCTCCAACTAGCATATTTTTTTACTGCTGGAGTACCATCAATTGCTACTAGTCTTCTAGTCCCTTCCACTTTTGTAATAATGCCCATGTCTTTTGTCTCACGATAAGCACCAGTGAATTCGTTTACAAATCCGCCCTTCATATAAATTAGAGCCACTGCCACACCTTCACTAGTCACTTTATTATCAAGATACAAACTCCAATTGCCGCTGATTGTATTGTCCGCAGCAGAGCCACCAAACAATGGCACACGACCAACGACTCTGTTTGCTCCTTTCAAGAAAAATTCTTCTTCAGTAGGGCTTGCTGCCATATACATCACATCTGGTTCATCATTATATGGCATTCCTGTCATAATTCTAGCATGCTTTGTCGCAGCCTCTCCCGCGTCACGTGCACTTTGATAAGCTTTTCTGTCCGCGAAACCTACACCTACCACCATGCTTGGATCACTTAGCACCATGATGCCAACGAATGGTTTGTCCCCACCGATGTAACCTTCTGGCATAATCACACCAGTGAAACTTGTGTTCCCGATAACCGGACATGAATACACCTCTTTAATGCCTTTGATTACGTCTTTGATTTTGTAATCACAACTCATGTAAGCAAAGACAATTTTTGCATCTTTGCTCCTTCCTGCCATTTTGGCAGCCTCCAAGCCTGCTTCATACGCCTTTTTGTTTGTACTAAACCCAGTTAATGCTTTCATAAATTTACCCTCCTTTTTTTATTAAAGCAATGACCTATACAAATTTTTAATATCTTTCACACTAGTTTTTCTAGGATTTCCACCAGTGCAGATATCATTATAAGCATCTTTACTTAAAGCATCCAAATCTTTTACCTTAATACCAAAATCTGATAGAGAAGTCGGAATATTTAATTTTTTGCTCAATTTCTTTACTGCATTGATAGCCAATTTTACACAACTATCATCAGACTTTCCTTCTGTCTTAATGCCAAAACATTCTGCAATCAATCTATATTTTTTCTTCGCCTCAGACTGTGCATTGTATTCCATAACTGTTGGCAGTAACATTGCATTTGCAACACCATGAGCCACATCAAATCTTCCACCAAGTGGATGAGCCATTGAATGCACAATGCCCAAACCTACGTTACTAAATCCCATACCTACAACGTATTGAGCAAACGCCATTTTTTCTCTTGCTTCAATATCATTTCCGTCTTTATACGCCACAGGCAAATATTTGGCAATAGTTCGAATTGATTCCAAAGCAAACATATCACTAAATTGAGTAGCCCCTTTTGTGATCAAACTTTCAATCGCATGTGTCAATGCATCCATACCAGTACTTGCAGTCAATCCTTTAGGCATAGATTGCATAAGTTCAGCGTCCACAACTGACATTATAGGAACATCATGTGGATCAACACAAACCATTTTTTTCTTGTTCTCAGTATCAGTGATGACATAGTTGATCGTAACTTCGGCAGCTGTACCGCTTGTAGTTGGCATAGCAATCAGCGGAAAGGCTCTATTTTTCGTGTTTACTGCACCGTTCAAACTGACAACATCAATATGTTCAGGATTTGTCGCAATTATTGATATTGCCTTTGCTGTATCAATAACACTCCCTCCACCTACTGCTATGATGACGTTAGCCTTTGAAGTTTTCAAAACCTGATAACCACTTTGTACATTTTCTACCGTAGGATTTGGCTTTATATCTGAAAATATTGTATATTTAAAATTTCCTTTATCCAAAACTTCAATGACTTTTGATAAAACTCCGCTTTCAATAATAGTTTTGTCTGACACTAATAACACTTTTTTCAACTTCCGCATATTCAACTCATCAATCAAGCAATCTCTACTGCGTGTGCCCATGTATACACACTCATTAAAAATATAACGTTCCATACCCCTCCTATTTTGTAATATTATAATACATTTTGTCGTAAATGTCATTTAATTTTTACATATTTAAAAATAAAAAAAGGAACTTATTTATTTAATTTAAATAGATATAAATAATAGGTATTATAAATATAGGTATAAAATATTTAATATATAAAATTTGAT
>CAMLYK010000011.1 GCA_946491735.1 uncultured Clostridia bacterium
CCTCCCGGGGTTCTTTTCACCGTTCCCTCACGGTACTATTCGCTATCGGTCACTAAATCGTATTTAGCCTTTGGAGATGGTCCTCCTATCTTCACGCAGGATTCCACGTGTCCCACGTTACTCTGGATACTCATTCGCTTGATACTTGTTTCGCTTACGAGGCTTTTACTCTGTGTCGCCCACCTTTCCAGGTATGTTCAACTACAAGTACTTCCACTACTCACTGAGTCCTAAACCCCATGGATATTGCTACCCATGGTTTGGGCTGTTACCCGTTCGCTCGCCACTACTAAGGTAATCGTTATTACTTTCTTTTCCTTCAGGTACTTAGATGTTTCAGTTCCCTGAGTTCCCCTCATAACAGTATGAATTCCTGTTATGATACTATGGCTCCACCATAGTGCGTTTCCGCATTCGGAAATCTACGGATCACGGCTCATTTACAGCTCCCCGTAGCTTATCGCAGTTAGTCACGTCCTTCATCGGCGTTTAGTGCCAAGGCATTCCCTATATGCTCTTTGTAGCTTGATCGTCTTTTTGTTCCTTTGATTAATGTTCTTTGGCAAAATTACAAATGAAATTGAAAAATAATATTGATGCTATTACTTTTCTCGTATTTGTATTTACTAAAATATGCAGTTGTCATTGTTCTTAGTTCTACATAAGGAAGTGACAAAAGTCACTATTATATAGGTATTCAGGCAAGTAGCCAATTGCTCCCTTACGCTGAATGCAATATTAAGATACCACACATCAAAACTTTTGTCAACGGTTTTTTAAAACTTTTTTTAAAAATTTTCAAATTTTTTTTAGTTTTTTTCTAATATCGACAAAACCCCTATAAAATAGACAATTTTTAACAAAATAACTGGAAAAAACTTCTAAAAAATTCAATCAAATCCCAAAAAATAAATGAAATCCTCTGTTACTTTCTATAAAAATATAATATATCTTATTGTATTTAGTAATATATTATATATACCTTATAACATAACAATTCAAATCATTGTTGATGGAAATATTATTCAATCTTACGCTGAAATTAAAACATAGGATAGATGCTATGTGACTTGACCATTAAATCATAGAATTGTATACCATTCATTGCAAGAGTGATTGTACCCAACATTATACAGATGCCTAAAATTATCTTAGGTTTTTTCGCAATCTTGACTATGAAAATAAATATCAAAGGAATGATCGCCCAAAAATACATAATGCTATTTAAGAACAGTTCATTTGTTCCTGTACCCCAACCTATTAAAACTGAATAGACGATCATTATAATAAACCAGTAAAAGCAAATTTTCATAAAGCTGTTCTTTCTATTTAAAATAAATCCCAATATTGTAATCACAAAAATTATTATTCCTATCCAGAAATAAAATGAATTTACTGTTGGTTCAGTTTCCCATATATCATATCTTTTAATACAGGAATTCGGTATAAAAAATAATTTTGTCATAAATACAAAGAACATAATTAGCCTAGTTGAAAACAAAACTTCGTCGCCCGTAAATCTATTTAACGAATTCATTTCAGATAAGACGTATACCAAATGTTCGGCTTGTCCCGCAACAATACATGCCAACAAGAATAGTAAGCCAAAAATTATTGTGTTTTTTATGCCTTTTTTTATATTAGTCTTATAAAAGAAAATTGGTATAAACAATAATATATTTGAAGTAAGGCTAGCTAAACTCATGAAAAAATAATAAAATTTCGAATCATTTTGATTGATAGTAGCACTTATTGCTAAAACTAAAAACAAAATGCTAATCACAAATTTTTCGTTGACCAAAAAATTGATTATGAAAGTTGAGGATACTGTAGCCAAAAGATAAAATGATAGTTCTATGAAAGAATTTTCAATTTTTATCAAACGTTTTAAAAGTATGATTATAGAAATAACCATAATCTCCTGAGCAACAATATAGAAAAAATAAAATATAAATACAGCATGAAAACTTTTGAATAAAACAAATGGGAAAGCTGTAAAAGGTAAAGTCACATACGACATCAATAAATGTCTAATATTGTTGTTATAATTGTATGGATTTACCAGTGTTTCATATGCATATGTAGATGCGGTGTCAAAAGAAAACACCTCGTACCATCTACCACTTAATGAAATTCCTAAAAACATCCTTGTATTTAAAGTTGTAATTAGCAATAATATTGTATAGAATATTGATGCATACAATAAATATTTTTTCTCATTTCTAGATAATGTTTTAAAGAAATTTATTATTTTGGGCACCAAATATAAATAGGATTTTAAAAAGAATATAAAAATTATAAAAGATGAAAGTATGCCAAAAATTAATTTTTCTATCAACTGAAGCGAGTCCGTTTCTGCAATAAATGTTAGTAGTGCAAAAGTTGATAGAATTGAAAATGCTATATAATTTATATTTTTAAACCCCATTTTGAGAGTGTCTAAAATAAAATTCCTTTTGAATTTAAACAAAATTATTGACAAAGCAACGATGATAACAATGGACAATATTATTTTTGTAAGATTCTCATTCAACGTAGAAGATTCATATCTTTCGTGCACGCATAACATATACGAAACAGCAGATAGAATGGCAAAAATATTTATAAAAAAGGTTATTTTTTTATAATTTTCTTCTTTGATAAATTCTTTTTCTAAAACTAATGTACCCATAACTTGACCCTAAATTATATTGATTGGAATTGGAAAGTAAATTGCTATAAATATCATAACAACAAATAATATAGCGCTAAACATCAAAATTTTATCTTTCAACAACACTTCTACTGGATTGCCAGAATTGTTGTTTTTTTCTATTTGATAGCTGTATCTCATCATAATGAAATAAACTAATGGAATTGTTGCTAAAAATAAAATATTTGTCAGTGAATACGCAGAGATTGGGTCCATTTCAATTGCCCACAGCGAATAAAATATCAAAGTCAAAGCCTGAAAAACATACAAATTTTTATCTAAAAACACGTACGAATAAGATCTGTTGACATCACGAGTGGAATTCTTTTCTGATCTCAATTCGTTTCTTCGTTTGCTTACTCCCATAAATAATGAGGCTGAAATTGTGGTAAGATATAGCCAATTGGAAATACTGATATCCACTATTGCCCCACCAAAAAATAGTCGTAACACGTAACAAAATGATAAAATGAAGACATCGATGATTGGTATTTTCTTCAAAATTGTGCTATACAGAATATTTACTACACAATAAATCAAAAGTATTGATATAATTAGGATATCAAAGTTAAAATATAGTAGGGTTATACCCCCCCCGCAGCTAAACACAAAGAGCCAAGTATGACAGCCTCTTTGGGCTTGATCATATATGAAGCAATAGGTCGCATGCGTTTGGTTGAATGTAATCTATCCTTTTTGACATCAATTAAATCGTTTAATACATAAACGAATGAAGACACAAAACAGAAGGCAATGACACCTACTATTAAATCGAAAAATTTATATGAAAAGAGTTCATGACTAAAAACAAGTGGTAAAAAGATCAATAAATTTTTTATCCAATGTTTGATTCTCAACAATTTGATACTATATATAATTTTTGTTTTGAATGTCGGTTTTTGTTCTGAAAATTTATACACCTTATCAGCACACACTATGTATTTATTTTCTGCCAAATCCAGCATTGGCAAGTCGGATACAGAGTCGGTATATGCTGAGTCAAATTTTATCTCATTATCATTAAAATATTGCAATATGCGATTGAATTTTTCTTCCCCTTTGCAATTCTTTTTACATATTACTTTTTTATCTTCTATTGTGATTTGTGTGCCAATGATTGTTGCTGATGGATTTATTTGTTCAAAAATAGGAGCTATTAGAAATTCAGGAGATGCTGTACATATTACGTCCGTGCTTGCTTTTTGTGACAAATACCAGGGTTGTATATTTTTCTTTTCTTTCTCCCAAAACTCCTTTATCAACTGATCTTTATCATCAAAAAAAGTTATGATCTTAAAATAGTGTTCTTTTAATTTTTCTATTGTTATGAATGAAAAAACATTTAAAATGTATAATATCGCCACAAAAAATAAATGGAATATTAGATACGGCTTTTTCTTAATACAAAAAAAATAAAAAGCCATTGATGAATCTTTTTTGTAAATCGTCTTGTCAAAATCATATAAATTGACAGGTGTTCTATCCATATTGTTTAGATTATCATATATGACATTTTTAGTCAATATTTTTAAATGGGTTGATATTATTTATACTTTATTAATAGTTTACTGCCTAAATATCTAAAGGTCTGCTTGTTTTTCTGCAATAAAAAATTCACGGGTATAACCGTGAATTTTTACATTATCAATTCAATTCCTTTACACCGCTCCAACTTGCCATATTGTTGTCAAACAAAATTATTCTGCAGTTGTTTTGGTTGTTTTCAATCTCTTCAATTTCAAATAAAGAGTTTACATAAATTGCTTCTGCACTAGAATTATCCTTTAATGACAAAATTGCTTTCGCTAAAATATCCAAATCGTTTACTTTATCTGATAAATCATAGAAAATCTTACCAAACAATCCTAAGAAAACTTTATACATAGATAATTTTTTGTTATAAGATTTGATATCTCTGAACGCATAGTATGCTAGACGCACAAAAGTTTCAATATCTTCGTTCGTATAAGGTTTTAATATCAAGCCAAAACGTTCTTTGTCTTTTATTGTATCTAAGAATAATTTTTCTTCAAATATGCCCTTGCACGTATAAGCGATACATTCTTCTGGAACTCGATTTTTAGCCATAAGGAAGAAATCCCAAAAGAAGAAATCAAAACTTCTAACATATTGCATGTCTGTTTTTAATTCTGGATAGAATTTTTCAATAGAATTAACTCTATATTCGTGGTTTTTCATCCCCATATGCCAGATTGTAGATTTCTTTTCCCAGAATTTATCTGCAGAATAGATTGAATTCACAGCACTTGCTTTTTCATTTGGATTATATGGAGCGCAATAGTAGTTATGATAAACTTCATTGATTACTGCCACTTTTTTAATGTTGTGCAAATTATCCAAATTAAACAATTCATCTTCATTAAAATGAATACCAACAGCGAAGTCTTCTGTATAGCATTCTCTCTTCGCTATTTTATTCCATGGCATGCCATATACAAAGAAATCTTGGAAATATGTCAGCAACTGAGATCTGTCTGTTAAATCATAAATCCCAGAGCTCAAATATTCCTCAAAACATGGATGCGTGAAATTGCACACACACATATCAGCGTCTGTTTCAATCAATTTATTCATCATATTAGTGATAGCATATGGAGTTGTATAGTTGTCATCTGCATCCAAAAACATAATGTATTTGCCCTGTGCATTTCTGAGCCCGTTATTACGTGCAACAGACACTCCACTATTCTCTTGTGTAATCAACCTAATACGTGAATCAATTGTTGCGTATTTAGTTGCAACTTCAAGTGTGTTATCCTTGCTTCCGTCATTGACGATTATAATTTCCAAATTTTTATAACTTTGTTCCCTAACGCTATTCAATGTCCTTGGCAATGTCTTTGCAGCATTATAACAAGGAATTATTAGTGATATTAGTTCTTCTTTCATTTTTTATCTTTACCCCGCTTATTTTAATTTTCATAAGATAGATACCTTATGGCATTGCTATCTTTGTTGCTATATTATCACCAAAATTAAAAAAATATCAATAGAATTGCAAAGATTTTAGTATAATGTTCGATTCCCTAAAATTAGATACCACTCTACTCAGAGTAGAGAAGATTTTTTGTTATCTATTTTAAAGAGATTATTAAAAATGATTGCATTTTTTTTATAGAAATGTTAATATACTTATATATAAATAGAAAATTTGCTCTATTTTAATCTAAAAAGAGGTTATTATGGATGATATTAATAAAATTATTGGCAAAAATTTGTTGATTCTTAGGAAAAACGCAAAACTCACTCAAATGGAACTTGCTGAACGATTTAATTATTCTGACAAGACAATTTCCAAATGGGAATCAGGAGAATCTTTGCCAAGTATTGAAATTTTGTATGAATTAGCAAAATTTTATAACACTACATTAGATGCTTTGACTGTTGAAAATGATATAATCGCCACCACTGAAAAAAACAAACAAAAAGACAAGATGTTCCCCACCAAACTGATTATTACTCTGCTAGCTGTCAGTGCAGTTTGGTTACTTGCTACCGTACTATTTGTTACATTTAAGATTGTTTATTCGCACAACTATCCCCTACTTTTCTTATGGGCTGTGCCAATATCATGTATAGTTCTAATCATATTTAATAGCATATGGGGAAAATATTATTACTTGTTTGCAATCCTATCGGTTCTTATATGGAGCACTTTGGCTTGTATTCATCTGCAACTAATTCAATATAATATTTGGATAATATATATTTTAGGTATTCCTCTTCAAGTTGCAATTATTCTTTGGGCAGCGCTGATTAAAAAGCCAAGAAATAGCAAGAAAAAGAAGAAAAAACAAGATGTTTTAAATAAAGAAGAAATAAAAAAATCAAAAAAAGATAAAAAACATGCCGAGTTAAATAATGGTATTGCAAACGATATCGATTCCAATTCGAATTTCGAAACAAAACCTGACAATTTTAATAACAGCACAAATGAAAAAACGGACTCATAGTCCGTTTTTTATTTTCAATTGTGTTTACTTTACTCTATTGTTTGACTTACAAATGTTTTTTATTCTGCTTTTCGCACATTCAATTACCGCATTAATACCTGCATTGCCATAATCCCTCGGATTGTATTTTTCTGGGTTGATTGCCATATATTCGCGTACTGCCGAAGTATACGCCAATCTAAAATCGGTATCCATATTTATTTTTGAAATATGAGTTTTGTATGCATTTTTAAGTAAATTTACGTTCCCTATAGCTTTTTCTATCTTTCCTCCAAATTTATTGATTTTATCTATATATTGAGATTCAATTAATGATGCGCCATGCAATACAATAGGAATATTAGGAATTTCTTTTTCAATCTTTTTTAATATATCATACCTTATCTTTGGCTCACCAATATATTTATTGACACCGTGATTTGTACCAATTGACACTGCCAAACTGTCCACCCCAGTCAAGTGCACAAACTCTCTAGCTTCATCTGGCGATGTAAATCGTTGTCCGTCCGATAACAATCCATCATCATTTGCTATGGACAGCACTCCCAACTCTCCTTCCACTGAAACATTTTTAGAATGAGCGAACGTCACCACTTTTTTAGTCAATTTTACATTCTCACTAAATGGTAAAGTTGAACCATCTATCATGACACTATCAAAACCAAGTTTGATTGCACGTTTTACAACATCAAATGACTTTCCATGATCTAAATGAATCGAAATTGGATGTTTGATTTTTCTTATCGCTTGAATCATCCCAATGAGCAATTCATCAGTAAAATAATTCATCGCCGATTCGCTAATCTGCAAAATAATAGGCGATTTCATCTCTTTTGCAGCAACTAGCAGCCCGCGCAAAATCTCGAAATTGGCGATATTAAATGCTGGCACGATATAATTATTTTTCATTGCATCTTTTAGCATTTTGACTTGTTTCATATTTCTCCTATATTCATTATTTTATCACAATTTGACATTAATAACAAAGAATTTACAAAATTTAATTTAAATCGACATGAAAAGTTTTTGTTTTTTTATAAAATAGTGTATACTATAGAAGAGGAAAAAATGAAAATTGTTTTTGTTGTAGATTCTATCACAGATATTAAAAATAAAATTAATTTAATTCAAACATATTTTGGTAATAATATCGTATATGTGGTTAAATCTCATTTTTTATCAATATTCGAAACATTTGGATACAAAGCCAATGCTGTTTATAACAAAAATCTTTCAGAATTAATTCACATTTTACTATTAAAATCTGACATTGAACCCGTGCTCTTATGCTATTCTAGTTTGAATTTTGATGCCAACCTTCTCACACGTTTTAGATCAAAAATTGGCAACGGCGAAAAAATCGTCAACATCATGCCAAAATACAATATATTTGAACGCATCAGAAATAGTGCGTATAATGTATATGTCAAAACTATATTCAAATCAAAAGATAGTTTGATTAGTCCAAAGTTGCAATATTTGCCAGTCGCATTTGTTGTAGAACTTTTGAATTCACACTTTGGCAACAAATTGTTTGAAACAAACCCCGAATATTCTTCTACTCTGTATATTGAGGATAACAATATTAACGCATCAACTAAGATAAAGACGAAATTCAATAAATTTGCCCTAATCCCAATTATCGTTGCACTGTTGATTACTATGTTTTTGATAATATCATTAGCATTTATAAACGTAAATTTCATTTTTGTTTTGATATTCGTCTCTTTGTATATATTAAATATAGTATTTGCAATAATATATCAATGCAAAATATATTTTGATGCAAGATTTTTAAATTAATATAATTTTATATTTGATGAGAAATTTGTTCATTAAATGCAAGTCCAAATTTGACTTCTAATTTTTTTGTATCAATTGATGCTATTATATCCTCTGGCGAAATATAATATTTGATACCTAATGGACCCGTCATACTATAATCAATTTTTAAGTTTTTCACTTTTTGAGGATTCGCTTGTCTTATTTTTGCACCATTTTTTATAAAAATCATTGCTTCACCACGAACTCCTTCGAACCCTGTTCTAAACAACAAAAGTGTATCCAATAGTTTATCTTTATCATCAAAATCGTAGAACCTATACATATTATATGATGTGTTATCTAGATTGTTTTGCACCATGTACAAACCATCTGTTAAAATTGATTCGATTGCTTCCGATATGCAACCATGATATCTATCATTTTCTTCAAGAGATTGTATCACCTTTTTAGAATCAGAAATGAAAGTTTTATTTCTTTTAAATTTTAATAAGCTAACATCTCTTTTTAATTTTTTTATTTTTTCTTTTACAGAAGCGATTTTTTTCCTTTGAGATTGTAGCCATTTCAAATGATGAATAAAATCTAACAAATCAATTATTTTTTCTTTTGAAGTTATGTTTTTACAACTATCGTCATCAAACATTTTCATGATATCTAATGTATTATCTATTACAAATTGTCCATATGGTCCATAATAGTCACCAAAATCGCCATAATTAAAACTTAGTGCATCAATAATATCTTCTTCTTTGAGGGCTTTTAACTTTATTAAAACTTGTTTAGGATTAATTATGAATTGATTATAACTTTCCACACTATCAAAAATTGAATTTAAAGGATTTTCATATTCATCTGGAAACAGCTCATAAATTTCTCTTTCTCTTTTTAATTCTGATTCTAGATAATAATTAAATTTTTTATTGAATCTTTCATCATCTATTTTATATTTTTCTTTAAATGCAACTAAAATTGCACAAAAAATTTTGTCCATGAACCCTATATAATAATCTAAGCTATTATTCACATCTTCAATTTCTCTAAATTTATCTGAAATTTTTTCAAACAGAATAGATATTTGAAGTAAATTATCAGAACTAAAAACATTCTTATTTTTTCGAAAGTTTCTTTTAATCTTATGAATATTTTATCTTTATCATTCTCTGTATCTGAAATATACTTTCTTAATATGGGCCAAATAATATCAATAACAGATTCATAACTTAAATTCATAAAATCTCCTATTATTTATTAAAAAATAAAAAGCGATATAAGATCGCTTTCAAATTATATTTTAGCTTCTACTGTTGCCACTTTGCGACCACGGCCATCACGTTTAAAACGTACTATTCCGTCAATTAGTGCAAATAATGTATAATCTTTTCCACATCCAACATTGGTTGAAGGATATATTTTTGTTCCTCTCTGACGCACGATGATAGCTCCTGCATGAACAAATTGTCCATCACCAGCTTTCACACCAAGACGTTTTGATTCACTATCACGACCATTATTAGTACTACCGCCACCTTTTTTATGGGCAAATAACTGAATATTAATCATACTGTTTCTCCTTTATTCTAATATATTTGCTATAACTATCTGCGACATCTCTTATGCCTAATACTGCTGATTTTACTAAAATTTGTGCTTTTTCATAATCTTCTTTGCTTATATCATTTGGAATGCTTACAGTCAAGAATGGAATACTTTCATCAATTCTATAAACTGGTGTGATTTTCAATATCTTTTGAAGACTATTAATCAAATTTTGAGTTAGGACTGAAATTGCACTGCACACTATATCCGATCCCACAGGAGCATATCCAGAGTGACCTTTTGCTTCAATAGTTATAATATCTTGATTTTTTTTTACTATTGTAATATTGATCATATTAACCTATACTTTCTATTGTAATCTTGGTGTATGGTTGTCTATGTCCTTGTTTCTTGCGTTCGTTTTTCTTAGGTTTGTATTTGAACACTGTTATTTTTTTGTCACGAACATGCTCAAGAACTTTAACTTTGACAACAACATCTTTTATCACAGGATTACCGGCTTTCACTTTGTCATTATCAACAGTCAACATAACTGGGAAAGTCAATTCTTCGCCAACTTCCGCATTCAATCTGTCAACAGTGATTGTTTGACCCGCTTCAACCTTATATTGTTTACCTGAAATATTTGCGATTGCGTACATACTAGTTCCCTCCTATAAAGACTCACTTTTAAGGTATTCTATAAGAATTTTGACCTTTTCAATGTGGTACTACTCGTCTATTATAGCAAGAGCTTTATTTTTTGTCAACCATTAAAATATAAAATTTTATTTTTTAAATGACCTTTACCCTTTATTTATTACACGAGTCTTAAAGGAATCTTTAGTTTTATAAAATATTAAAAAAATTGCTAAAATTAGCAATCTTCTATAAATTTTTAAAATCAATATTTTTTATCTCAGTAGTAAGAGGATATTTCAATGCGTATTCTAATGTGGTGTCTTCGTCTATAAATTTTCTTTTCACTGGATAATAAAATATAGTATATCTATGTTTTTTAATTTGTTTGATTAAATTGAATAAACTATCATGTTCGTCAATTTTTATCAGACAAATTTTTTCTATCGACTTAGCTTGCTTATATTTGAAAATTGATAATGTTGGTTTATTGTTTGGGCGCGAGGACAAAAAGAATATCGCCATTATTAAATAAAACCAATTTATCATATAGAATATGCTCACTATGAATAATACTAAAAATATAATTGCAAATCCATAACGAATTATAGCGTCAAAGATTTTATATTTTTTGTCAGTCTTAATGAATCCTCGAAAGATTTTCCCTCCATCAAGTGGGTAAATTGGTAGCAAGTTAAAAATTGCTAGGAATAAATTTGCATAACAAAATACATTCAAATAATTATATGAAGCAGGCACTAGCCAATATAATGCCATACATAAAAGGCAAATAAACAAATTTAATAATGGACCAGCAATGTTTATAGCAAAACTATCCTTGTCCGAAATGTCATCGTTCAAATCCAATGACATTCCACAAATATCAAATCTGAATTTATTTAAACTATATCCTCTTTTTGTAGCCACAAAAAGATGTGCCATTTCATGCAAAAAAAGAGCCAATATGTAATTGAACATTAGCAAAAAATTATTAAAAATCAGACATAGCACTAATAATATTATTACACTAGGTCCTATTTTTATCTTTTTCATAACTATTAATATGCTATATTATATTTTATTATTCCGGCAAGGTTTTCAACAGCTTCATTCTATCTCCAATGCAATCTATGATAATTTCATACGAATTCCCATTGGGTTGGATATCCAATTTTATATCTTCAAAATTGACTTCAAAATAATTGCTAATTAGATAGAAAAAATCTGATTTTATCACATCAATCAAATATTTTGGATTGTTTTCTTTATCTTTTTGAATAATTGTATCCAAGCGTCTTTTTAGATCCATATCATACACTCCTTTTCAATAATTTTTTGATTGAACCTAAAAATCCTCTGTATTTATACGTGCAGTCAAACAATTTCTTTTTTCCTGTCAAAATATTTTCACACAAAATATCAAATGCACGATTAAGTGCAATTTTGTTGTTCTTTATTTTGTCACTTGTGTTAGTAATTACATTGTCATCTTCTGGAATCACACCGCCGAATTCAATGTTTAACGTTTTACCAATGTCGTGAACATCGAACATCAATTTGTCTTGAATCAAATCGCCTCTAGCTCGATTAATGACAAAACGTTTATTGGTTATATTGAAACTTGACAAAATTGTAATCACTTTATCCGCATCTCGAATACTTGACAAATGTGGAGTCGTCACGACCAATGCCTCATCTGCACAACTGATTGCGCGCTTAAATCCTGCATCAATTCCTGCCGGACAATCAATTAAAATAAAATCAAACATGGTATGTAATTCATTTATAACCGTTTTAATTTCTGATAATTGAACGGTCAAATTTCTATTGAGTCCTCCACTAGACAAAAGATACAAAAGTGGATAATAGTCATCCTGGATTAAAGCCTCTTTTAATCTACACTTTTTCTCTATGACATCAAGCATGGTATAAACTACTCTATCTTCCATATTCATAACAACATCCAGATTATTAAGTCCAATATCCATATCTACAAGGCACACCCTATAATTTCTACTTGCTAGATGCATGCCCAAATTGGCAGTCACTGTGGTTTTACCCACGCCGCCCTTACCTGAAGTCATAACAATTGCTCTTCCCATACTCTCCTCCCATTCTCAATTTATCAAAACAAATAAAAAAAACGAAGATAATTATACATCAATTTTTATCTTCGCTAAAATTAGTCTAATTGTTACAACTTACAAGTTTATTTTCAAAAATTCTTTTCCCGAATTCAATAATTTGCCCGCACCTAAAATTACAGCATCCGTTGGCTCATCGGGGATAATTATCGGCAAATCTATTTTTTTCTTAGCATATTCATACAGACCCGAAATTGAACTCGAACCACCTACAAACACTACGCCATTATTATAAACATCCGCAGATATCTCTTTTGGAAGTCTATGCATGACATCGTCTATCAATTTGAAAATTTCATCGTAGACGTTAAGTATTGCCAAACGAACTTCATTTGCGCTTATTTCTTGGCGCACAAATTTGTTGTTTTCATCAATTCCTACATATTCTGTTTTGTATAGATCACGATCATATAGGGAAGCAACTTCATTTTTCACCGCTTCGCTGGTCAAATCTGACACTTCCAAACCATGATTGTCTGCAATGAATGTCGTGATGCTCTTGTCCATGTCCTGTCCACCTATAAAATACATTCTGCCAAAATCAAAATTAAATTCGTTCAATACTGAAATATCTGTTATGTATTTGCCAATATCTACAACCATGATATGACTATGCGGATCTAAATCAAGATTTGCACGAGTGCACACACTGTTTTGAACAAATGTAATTTTATTTATTCCCGATTCATGTAAAACTTTCTTTAACAACATCAGTTGTCGTTCATTAAGTGCACACGGAACAGCCACCAGTGCTGTCAAATTCGTCAACAAAAATTTATCTTGAATTATGTTTTTCAAAATCTCACTAATCAAAACAACAGCCATCTTTTCATTCACTATTTCACTATTTTTTATAGGTTGATAGACTGTAACGTTGCTTGTCTTTGATAAAAAAAGTTTTTCCGCTTGTTTCCCTATTGCTTTGATTTTGAGTTTCTTACCATTTTCTACCACTGCCAAAAAAGCTGGTTCTTTTGCAATTATACCTATACCTTTTCTATAGATAATGATTTCATTACTTCCAAATTTGATG
Source organism: uncultured Clostridia bacterium (assembly GCA_946491735.1). Lineage (GTDB taxonomy): Bacteria > Bacillota > Clostridia > Christensenellales > UBA1242 > Onthoplasma. The sequence goes on from CAMLYK010000011.1 coordinate 13,804, forward strand.
GCTAAATCGATATTAAACATAATTCCCCCTAATTTTTATTATAATATCTGCAGATTCTTGCCATACACCTTTTTGAAATCAGGTGCAACTGACATTGCCTGGCTTATCTCAAGAGTCGCATCTCTTTCCACTTCAGTTTTCAAGATAACGGTATCTCCCAAAACATCGCATGCTATATCCTTGACTGAATTCGAATTTGTGATATTTAGCATTGTAGCCATTTTAATAATAACTGCCAATTTTTTAACTGCGTCAAAGTCATCTTCTGAAACGATATCCTTATATCTAACCCAATCTGTTAGGCTGAAATCATCAATATTTTGACTGCTTGCAACAAATGCAGCCAACACAATATCTTTATGTGAAGCACCATATATGCTGCTGTTTAATATCACAGGGAAATTATTTCTTTGGTAATTTTCAAATGCAATACGCTTGCCAGACATGCACATGCTAGCTGCAATTCGTAAAACTTTGACATATGGTCTGGTCAGTTTGTGTAAAACTTTCAACTGTTTATATAAAATTACCGCTATAGAATAATTGCTGTCAATATTGATATTGGTTGGATAAAATTCATTGATTGAACTGAGTGAGTATCCCAAGATATCTAGCAGTGGTTTTTCTCCTGTTTGACCAAGCAGATTTTTTGCCACAATTCCATACATCTCTCCGTTTGTAGAAATTTTAAATGAATCTCGCACAAATTCGTTATACGCTGCTTTAACGATCGCCAATCCAATTGCAATTATGTCAGCACGTTTTTCAGATATGCCTTTCAATTTCTTTGCCTTATCCAAATCTAGTCCGCGAATAAGATTGTAAATATTTTGGAAATTTGCGGTTGTCACTTCATAATTGTGTGCCAATTCAAGTGGATAGTGTGTGGCCTTTCTGCTTAACTTTCCAAGTGAGTTAAACACCTCTCCAATACCTATAAATTCTGAATCATCTTCAAGATTATATAACCAATTTAATTTCTTAAATTCTTTTGTCGCAATGTTTACAACTTCATCCATTCTATCTTGCGGAGATTTATCTTTCACTTTTTCTAATAAATTGACTGTACCAAAAGGCAATACAACACTATTAGTGACAACTCTACGATTGAACTTTATCAACTGAGTTGAATAATCACCAACTTGCATAATGATTCCGCGAGTCATAGCAAATGAATACATAATTGCACTGTGCAAAGCAGATATCTGTTCTTCTTGAGTTAAAACTTTGAAGTATAGAGAAACTGTCTTGTACACCTCATCTAAAAAGGCAATCTGATTGCGCGCATTTGCTATTGTTGGATCGGTATAACAAATATGATTTTCAATTTTTGCACCATCAACAATTTTTCTATAGTTTTTTAATATCGCAATTGTCTCCTGAATGCGAGCCGGTTTTATATACCCATCTCGCTCCATATCTTGAGTAAGTTTTACAGGTTCAACAATCTGTTGTTCAATTGTAAAAAAACCATTTGGTGTATATTTAAATATCGTAAGTTTTACATCATTTACATTTAATTCAAACACTGCTAATCTATCCATATTATTTATAAAATTCTCCTTAATTTTGTTGTCTTACTTTTAGCACTAATTTTAATTATAGTCAATACCTTTTTCAAAAAAAATTACAAAATTTTTTATATTTTTTTAATTTCATAAATTTGGTAAAATATTAAATATAAACAATTATAAAATAGATTTTTTCTATCAATTTTTTAAAATTTTCATTAATTTTGTATATTTTATCAAAAAACAATATATTTTTTATTATTTTAAAATTTTTTTAGATTATTTTAATAAATTATCAATTTCGTTTTGAAACATTTTAAACGCAATATTTTTATAATCAGGAGCCACCTTGAATTTCATATTTTCTTTGGTTACTGGATGAATGAAAGATAGTTCATAAGCAAAAAGAGCCAAATTGCCAGTATGCTCTTTGTCCCCATATTTGAAATCTGCATATATTGGCAAATTCAACTGCTTTGACATCTGCACTCTGATTTGATGACTTCGTCCTGTAATCAAGTCAACATCGATTAATGACAACTTATTTTTAGTGCTGATAAGTTTGTAATCTAGTATTGCTTCTTTGCTACCTTGCTCTGTGCGAGGTGCAATATATACCATATTATTTTTTTCATCTTTTTTCAAAAACGTTATCAAGCGGTTTTCTACTAATTGAGGTCTGCCACACACGACACAAAGATATTTTTTCTTCATTTGCTTTGCTTTTAATTCTGCACCCAATCTGCTAGCGGCTTTGCTCGTTTTTGCAAATACCATCACTCCGCCGGTTGGACGATCCAATCTATGAACCAAACCTAAAAACACATTACCTTTTTTCTTATCTCGCTCTTTGATGAAATTTTTAATAATTGTCAGCATATCCAAATCATTGCTAGAATCTTCCTGTACTGCAATGTTATGTGGTTTGATGACAACGATTATATGATTATCCTCGTAAATAATTTTTGGTTCAACCATGTTCACTCCTTAAATATTTTAATTGCACTACATCCACACGGAAGCACGATTCCATTTTCTTTTGTCGGCAAACCTACTTCATAACATTCAGTTTTTCCATCTGATATCGTTGAATTTAAAATGTTTGCCATAACTGTTGGTTGCAATCCGGTAGTATAGCTATTAATCAAAATAAATAATCTATTATCACTCAATAATTTTGTGCACAATTTTACAAAATCGTAAATATCTGTTTCAATTTTCCAAGTTTCACCTTTCGGTCCACGTCCGAAAGATGGCGGATCCATGATGATCGCGTCATAAGTGTTGCTCCTTCTTATCTCCCGTTCAACAAATTTTTTGCAATCATCTTGAATAAATCTAATATTGTCAATATTGTTGATTTTTGCATTAATTTTTGCAATATCAATCATGCTTTTTGCAGCGTCTACATGTGTAACGCTGGCTCCAGCAAGTGCACATTCAATACTCGCACCACCCGTGTAGGCAAACAGATTCAACACTTTAATTGGTCTTTTTGCCTTTTTTATCAAATCGGTCATAATATCCCAATTTACTGCTTGCTCTGGGAAAAGGCAAATGTGCTTAAAGCTCATGGGTTCAATATGAAACTTTACATTTTTTCGAGAAATAATAAAACTCTTTGGCATCCGTTTCGACATTGACCACTCTCCCGATTTATTCTCGGTTCGCGTATATTTGGCATCCACCTTGCAATCTATTTTTTCATCCGTTTTCCATATGACCTGAGGATCTGGACGCAAAAAAGTATATCCACCAATTCGCTCCAGTTTTTCGCCATTCGCAGTGGATAAAATTGTATAGTCAGTCCAATCTGTTGCAACTTTCATCAATATACGTCCAAAATCTTTTTCATGTCTATAATGTCAGCAGAAGAAATGATGGCTAGTGGTTTGCTAGTGTCTTTTCCATTTTTTGTTATCAAAATGATCAACAATTTTCTATTATTTTCAAAATAATTCATCGCGGCATCGATTGTCAGCTCTTCATCTGCCAACATGAAATAATAATCATCTCCCATATCCTGCATTATCATTCCTACATTTGTTTGCTCAACAAATTTTTGCAAATTGATGCCCTCTGCCAATTTGTTGCCCAAAATGCTTATTAGCTTTCTACCATTCAAAATTCCAATGAGCTTTTCACCATCGTAAGTGGGCAAATTTGAATACCCCGTTCTAGCCATAAGTTCCATGGCCATACCTATACTCATATCTTTGTTGATAATGATAACTTCTCTATTCCCCACTCGATCAATTGCTAATGGTGGTTCGGAGATGAGTTGTGCTAACTTTTCAATTTTAATTACCACATCATCATGTGGCTCTGCTATAATATACTTTCTGTTACCATTATGAATAATTGCGTTTCTGAGTCTTCCATAATCAATTAAATCTTCCTCATATTTCCTCACTACAGAATTCAAGACAACGCTACGCCTAACGACATCACTAAATGACATGCTTCGTTTAAAATCATAAATGGTGCGCAAACTGTAATCAATTTGATTGTAAGCAGATATAAATCTATCAGCATTTGATTTTTTCATATTTACTCCTAGAGTTATTATAACAAATTTTTATATTTTTTTACAAATAAAAAAGAAGCATTTTGCCCCTTTTTGATCATTATTGATTAGATTTTTTGTTTTCCTTCTTCATAACGTTTAAATTCACTTATAAAATCTGCATATTTAATAACTATTGAAGAATGAATACATGAATATATGTAGTCATTTTTTGATGGATAATTAATCACATTATTAGCAATGACATTTTCTTCAATTTTTTTGTATCTTTCGTTTCGCCTATTGTTATTCCTAATATTTTCCCAATAAAAAGGTCGGATATCTGATATCACTTCTTTTATGTCACTCCCTCTTTTATATGTATCGCTGTCAGTAAATATATTGTCATATTCTTTAGTTACTGTATTTCTCAAAGTCGAAACGATTATTCGTTGTACTAAAAAATGAATGATTCTAAACGCATCTTTATCAATTGAATACGTTTGATTATTAATTAAGATTTTCCCTTCACTATCTTCAACAATGCAATCTTCAATGTTGTTTGTTGGATTTTCAATATTGATTGCTACCGTTGGATCGTTTTGTCTGTGTGAATAGATATCTTTATATAATCTTACTATTGACCTATAACTTTTTGTTAGCTCTTCCATTATGGTGTCAATAGTATCAAGAAAGCTCTTATCCAATTTTTTCAACACATAGTCTTTAAATTGTTCCAAATCCATTTCTTTTTTCATAATATTTTCCCTTTTGTTACGATAGTTTAACATATGATTGACATATTGTCAATACCAAAAAATTTGAATCACAAAACTATTTTTTAAAAAACACTTGTAAATGTCAAACAAATTGTGTATAATATTTTCAAGTTGTACTAGGTGGGGAGCTAGTGGTGCCCTGTTACCCACAATCCACTACAGTGGGACTGAAAGTGTATAGCGGGATAGACTTGGTTGTGTTGAGTAGCTTTAGAGTATGTTGAAATCAGGGTCTTATACAATATTGCCCTACGAATCATGTCAGGGTCGGAAGACAGCAGCATTAAGTTGGATACAGTATGTGCTGTAAGGTTACTTTGGTGGAGTGCTTTAAGGTTATGCCAGCAGTCAATCTATTTCAATATGCACGTACAACTTACCATAAAAGTCACCTAATCTTAGGTGACTTTTTTTCAATAATACTATTATATTTAGAATTCGTCTTCGACATATTCTTTTTTGATAACAGTGTATTTTGAGGCATATTTTTTGACCAATGAACGAATAAAGAATATCAGTGAGATAATCAACGGTACTGCCAAAATCGCCACATACACAAGATTTGAATATGCAAAATTGTCATTAAATACGCTCATGAGCAACGCATAAAGTGAACTACAAACTCCATAACCCAAATATTCTGCCATGTTTTTATAATTGTATCCCTTTTCAAGATCTTTTTGAGGCAAGCAAACTTGAATGTAATTCATAATAAATACGTGATTTGCTGGTCGGATGCTTGAGAATAGATAAAATAGTGCCAAAGTTATGATAATGGTGACTAAATTTATTGGTGCATACAAATAAATCAATCCGGTGCCTAAAAGTACAAGAATTCCTATGGAACAAAATATTATCAGACTCCTTACCCCAAATTTTAATTCATATTTAAATTGAAATTTGCTTGCTAATGAATTGCTCAATCTATAACCCGCGTATAATATACCAAATGACCACAACGGAATGATTGAATTGTTCGTCAACTCTTGAAGATATACTTTCAAGACGCTAGAATCTATAGATGCAATTCCTCTAAAGAATAGACAATACGCCAGCATTGAAATAAGAAAAGCTGACCAAAATTTCTTCTTTGATTTCTTTGTGACTTGAGTTTTGGTTAATTTTTCTTCAACTTTTATTGCTTTTAAATCTACATTGCTATCCACGAATTTGCTAGGCTCTTTTAACAACAAAGACAACAATTCCACTAATATCATTACACCAATTGCTGCGATGAAACAAATATAAGGATTGTATTGATAAATATATGTTGCAAAAATTGAGCATATCGCATCCACGAAATAATAAATCCCAATTCCGCCACCATAAATTCTATTATATTCTTTATCCCGTTTGACGACTCTTAAAGTATCAGATAATATTATAGAATTTTTAATATTGCTGATGATCATAAATATAGAACAGCAAACTTCAGCAATGATAAAAACAAAATAATGCGTACCAAACATGACAAGAATTAAAAATAATATCACAAATAAATTAGCTATTTGGCTGGCAAGTATGGGTTTTATTTTTGCTACCAGTTTCGATACTGGCACACTTAAAGCGAATGCTGAAATATACAGTAGCGAATCTAGAAAAATCGCTTGAGAATATGACAAGCCTTTTACATTAGTGTAAAATAATATTATGATTGTCCAGACAAAAATTACATCCCATGAAAATGCCAAATAAAATGGGTATATTTTGATATTCCTATTCATGTAATAATTTTTTCTATCTTCGTTCATACACCATGTTCAAATAAATACTTATAATTTGTCAAAATTCAATGATATAAATATAATACCATAAATTAATTTTAAATAAAAACAAAATACTCTATTTTACAACATTAAAAATTATTTTTTTATTTTTATTTTATATTAATATTTTCCATTAAATTTAAAATTTATTTTCAAATTTTATTTTTATTTTTTTATAAATAATGAAAATTTAAAATAAACCACATAATTTGTGGTTTATTTTGCATCATATAAAGTTTTACCTTCACTGACCTCTACAATCAATGGGACCTTTAAATCTATAACAGACTCCATCTCCTGCTTTAAAATTCTTTTTATACTTTCACTCTCTCCTTTGACACAATCTACTACCAATTCATCATGAATTTGGAGTATCAATTTGCTTTTTAAATTTTCCTTTTTTATTCTATTATAAACTTTTATCATCGCCATTTTTATAATGTCACTTGCACTACCCTGAAGTGGCATATTTTTAGCCACACGTTCAGCAAACGAACGCATGACATGATTGCTCGAATTGATATCTGGAATATGACGAACCCTGCCCATAATTGTAGAAACGTATCCTTTTTCTCTTGCTCTTTTCACACATTCATCACCGTATTCCTTCACTTTAGGATAAATTTCCATATATTTTTTTATAAATTGAGATGCTTCCTTTTGACTTGTTTTGATATTTTGACTTAATCCGAACGCACTTATGCCGTAAATTATTCCAAAATTTACTGACTTTGCCACTCTACGCATGCTAGAGTTCACTTCGGATAGCGGCACATTGAATATCTTGCTAGCCGTGGCAGTATGGATATCTTTCCCTGACAGGTAGTCAGCAATCATATTTTCATCCCCGCTAAAATTTGCCATGAGTCTTAATTCAATTTGATTGTAATCTGCACTGATGATTGTTCCATCCGGGTAGGCACTAGAAAACATCTTTCTTAACGCTCTTCCTTCATCATCTCGCATTGGCAAATTTTGAAGATTTGGTTCACGGCTAGACAATCTGCCAGTAGACGTTTTTCGTTGCATAAAAGTAGTGTGAATTTTCCCGTCTGGTTGCACATAATTTAGCATCCCGTCTAAATATGTGCTTATCAATTTACTTATCTTCCTGTATCTGATTATATAATTTACGACTTCATGCTTATCTGCTATTTCATTTAAAATTTCTATAGATGTACCCTTTTTGCCCGAATATTCAATTTTTAGTTTATCAAATAACACTGTCTGCAATTGTTTTGGGCTATTGATGTTAAAATTTTCATTAGACAGTTCGTAAATCTTTTCTGTAATTTCATTTAATTCTTGATGATATGAATTGCTGAGTGCTTTTATCTGCTCTGTATCTACCATAAAACCCGTTTTTTCCATATCAAACAAAACCTGCACTAAAGGCAATTCAATATCACTGTATAATTTAAGTTGAAGATTGTTGATCAATTTATTTATATATATTTCTTTTAACAAAATAAGCGCATTAGCCTTTGTGTCAGTAGAAATATTATTTAACTTTAAAGCATCATCTAAAGAAATTTCACCATCCATTTCATTTGCAATATAAATAGCAAGTGAGACGTCAAAATAATTATTTATTTGTATATTATAATAATCAAATTCATGCATCAATTCTTTTGCATCAAAACATATTTTTTGTTTATTCCCGTTGAAAATTTTTTGTATCTTGGATAAATTATTACTAAATATTTCACCATTTTTATATAGAATATACTCTTTATCATCAAACGCTATATTGATTGTCAAATTGTCACTCAACACTGCAAAAGAATCAGGAATGACATTTAAAAAATCTTCAAAGTCTTGATCAGAATTGATTTCAATGACCGTTGCATTTTTAGCATGAACAAGATGAGATAAAGAGTCGTCATTTGACAAATCAAACAATTCTTTTCTATTCAATATAGATTTGAAATCTAATTCTTTCATGAGGTCATAAGCCTGTTTGTCAAAAGGAAATTTATATTCAAAATCTTCAAGTCTACAGTCGATATCTACATCCAGTTTGATTGTTGCAAGTTTGTATGATAGATATGCCATTTCTTTATTTTCTATCAATTTTTTTTGTGTGCTTCCTGTAATTTTATCTATATTTTGATAAATATTATCTAGGTTGTCATATTCATCAATTAGTTTGTTTGCTCCGACCTTTCCAATACCCGCAACTCCGGGTATATTGTCTGAAGAATCACCCATTATCGCCTTTAAATCTATCACTTGCTCCGGACGAAGGTTGAATTCTTGCTTTAAGACATCTCTATTGACTTTTAATACATTTGATATGCCCTTTTGCGTCAACCAAACGGTCGTATTGTCATTAATTAATTGCAATAGATCTTTGTCCCCTGAAACCAATATAAATTGTTCATCAAACTTTCTTGTTAAACTGCCAATTATATCATCAGCTTCAATTTCTGCCTGCTCAATAATTTTAATGCCCATAGAGGTCAATAATTCTTTTAAAATTGGCAATTGTTCAGCCAAATCTTCAGGCATTTTGTCCCTTTTACCTTTATATTCAGCATACATATTGTGGCGAAAAGTGTGTTTTCCCGCATCAAAAGCACATGCGAAATATTTAGGTTTTTCACTGGTTATAACATTTAACAACATGTTGACAAATCCATATACCGCATTGCACGGTTTTCCGGATAAACTCCTAAGCATCGGCAATGCATAAAATGCTCTATTTATCAAACTATTACCATCAATTATTACAAACTTTTCCATTTTACTCATAAAATTATTATATCACATTAAATCAAAAAAACAAAGCATAAGCAAAAACTATCTTAATTTCAAATTTAATTAATATTTTTTAGTAATATTAAAAAATTTTTATCATTTATATTCAATAATCTCAACAAATTGTGAAAAACTTCTTGCCAAAATCAAAAATTTATATTATACTTAAAAAGTAATCTTTCCTAATGCGAACTACGTTCTTGTAGGGACCTGTCTTGTGCTTACTTATTTATTAAGTGTACAGACGAACGAATTTATCTTAATCAACTATGCCGGTGTGGCGAAATGGCAGACGCACAAGACTCAAAATCTTGCGAGAGCAATCTCATGTCGGTTCGACCCCGACCACCGGCACCAACTTATTTAAATTATCAATTACATAAATTATCCTAGCCTTATTAGCATATTAAAAGGATTGTGTATGAATATTTGGACAGACATTGAACCCGATAGAATAAAGCCCGATGATTTTCTTGCTTGTATTGAAATTCAACAGGGAGATAAAACAAAATATGAGCTAGACAAGACTACCGGTCTTTTACTTATGGATCGAGTCTTATATACCAGCACACACTACCCTATGAATTACGGATTCATCCCACTGACTCTCAGTGAAGACGGGGACCCATTGGATGTATTTGTCCTATGCAGTCAGCCTTTGGAAAGGTTGTGTATGGTTCGTTGCTACCCAATTGGTGTGGTCATTATGACGGATATTAAACAAAAAGATGAAAAAATCATAGCCATTCCATTTGGCGATCCACAATATAATGGATTCACTGACGTATCACAACTGCCAAAACATATCTTCGATGAATTGCAACATTTCCTTTCTGTATATAAACAACTTGAAGATAAAGAGGTTAAAGTTGAATCTTTGTGGGACTCAGATAAGGCAAAAGAAATCATAAAACAGAATTTAAATCATTTTAAATCTACTTTTAAAAAATAATGTCAGTCATGACATTATTTTTTTACATATCTATGTATTTTTTATTAAACTTCTTCAAATTGACTGTTATACAATTCAGCATAAAAACCGTTTTTTGCCAACAATTCTTCGTGATTGCCCATTTCAATTATGTCGCCATCTTTCATGACTAAAATAATATCCGCATTTTTAATTGTAGACAATCTATGTGCTATCACGAATGAAGTTCTATTTTCTGTCAGTTTATCCATTGAATTTTGGATAAGGATTTCTGTTCGTGTATCCACACTGCTGGTCGCTTCATCCAAAATCAACATTGGAGCATTTTCTACCATGGCACGAGCGATTGTCAACAATTGTTTTTGACCCGCACTGATGTTGGTATTATCATCCAAAATAGTATCATATCCCTGTGGTAATGTTTTAACAAAATGATCTATGCCGCACTCTATACATGCATTTACAATTTGTTCGTCAGACACATTTTCTTTGCTATACCTTATATTATCTTTTATTGAACCTTGAAACAACCAAGTATCCTGAAGCACCATTCCAAATATATCATGCACATTTTCTCTTGTAAGATCCTTTATAGACACACCGTCTATCAATATATCTCCATCTAAAACTTCATAGAATTTCATCAATAAATTGACAAGTGTAGTTTTGCCTGCACCCGTAGGACCAACAATCGCCACTTTATGACCAGCCTTGATTTTTGCAGAAAAGTCTTTAATTATTATTTTTTCTGGAACATAACCAAATTTTACATGTTTAAATTCTACGTTACCCAATATTTTTGATGGTTCCAACCTCTTTTTTAAATTTGATTCGTCTTTCAATTCCGGTTGTTCCAAAAATTCAAACACTCGCTCACTGGCTGCCGCAGCGGATTGCAAATTTGTAACCCCTTGTGCCATTTGAGCCAGCGGCTGAGTAAACAATCGAATGTATATCATGATTGCAACTATGACAGAAAAGTTTATGATATCATAATAGACTAAAACTGCGCCCACGACACAAACTATAACGTAACTAAAGTTGCCTATGAAACTCATGATTGGTTGCATAAGTCCAGAATAGAATTGAGATTTCCAAGCACTTTTATATAGTCTAGAATTTTCTTTTTCAAAATATTCTTCAGTTTCCTGTTCAGCATTGTATGCTTTGATAATTTCCTGTCCTGAATAACATTCTTCTACTATACCATTGACTTGCCCTAACACTGTTTGCTGTTGAATAAAATATTTTTGAGATTTTGAAATTATAACAATCATTATCACAAAGCTAATAATCGTAGATATTACACCAGCAAGAGCCATTATCCAGTTGGTCACAAACATCATGATGAGTGAGCCAATAAATAATGCCGCTGCACCGATAAGTGTATTTACAGAATTGTTGAGCGCCTGCCCTATCGTATCCACATCGTTTGTGACTCGACTCAACACCTCACCATAGCTCATACTATCAAAATATTTTAGAGGCAATCTATTTATTTTGTCACTAATGGCTGTACGCAAATTTTTGCTGACCTTTTGATTGACTGTAGCCATAATGAACCCTTGGAAAAAGTTTGCAAAATACGCGATAATGTATAGTATCACTAAGAATATTCCAATTATAAATATATTGTCTAAATTAATTTTTGTTTCAGTATTCAGCCATAATGATAGAGTATTATTTTGATATCCAATGCCAATTCCTTCTATATATGAATTGTCAAAATTTACAAATTCACTTTCTTGAATGACAGAGAATCTTTCACTACCTATAAACTGTGTAATAGTTTGGTCATCGCTAATGATTTCCAATAAAACTGTAACAATATCATCTGATTTATCCTGATTATTATAGTCTTCATATCTAAATATAAATGTATAATCGTTGCTATTTAATCTGACTTCTTTTTCTTCAATCAATGTAGTGAATTGTTCGTCAGACAGATCTAAATTTAAACTGACACCTTCTTCAATAACATCTGTCATTTTACTCAATCTATTTGGTCCAATCAAGGTACAAACTATACTAATGATTATTAAAACGATCGCAATAATTATCATATACAGATATGGTTTAAGACTTGAAAATAGTTTTTTTATTGAACCTTTAAAGTTTCTTGCTTTATCCACTCTATTTGCTCTATTTTGCATGTTTCAATTCCTCCTCGCTCAGTTGAGATAGAGCAATTTCTTTATAGACAGGACAATTTTTTAATAAATCCTGATGTTTGCCAATGCCAACGATATTCCCTTCGTCTAGAACTATGATTTGGTCTGCATCTTTGATTGTACCAATTCTTTGTGCAACGATGAGCAAAGTTGTGTTCTTAAACTCATTATTTAATGCTGAACGCAATATTTTGTCTGTCTTGTAATCAAGAGCAGAAAATGAATCGTCAAAAATTATTATTTCAGGATTTTTTGCCAAAGCTCGTGCAATGGATAGACGTTGTTTTTGTCCTCCACTTACGTTTTTACCTCCTTGGCTGATATGAGAATTGATTCCTTTATCCATTTTTGAAACAAACTCTGAACTTTGAGATATTTCAATGGCTTTATGTACATCTTCTTCATCCGGCTTTTCTTCATCTCCTCCAAGGGTGACATTTGACAAAACTGTACCACTGAACAATACTGCTCGTTGAGATACATAGCCGATTCTATCGCGCAAATCTTTTAATTTAAATTCTTTTACATTCTTACCGTCTACTAAAACTTCTCCATTCGTGACATCATAAAATCTTGGGACTAAATTGATCAGAGTAGATTTTCCGCTTCCCGTTGAACCAATGAACGCCACAACATCTCCCTTTTTGCATTTGAAATTGATATCTTTCAATACATATTCATCCGCGTCTTGATATTTGAATGACACATTTTTAAATTCAATTTCTCCTTTATCTTTATCATCTATAGTCACGCCATTGCCGTCTATGATACTTGATTTTGTGTTCAGCACTTCATTGATACGTTTAGCCGACACACTGGCCCTAGGCAACATGATGAACACCATTACGAGCAGCATAAATGACATTACAATTTGAATTGCATACGAACTGAATACGACCATATCTGAAAATATTACTAATTTATCAGGTGTAAAAGCTGAGTTGATCAAAAATGCTCCTATCCAATATATTGCCAAAGGAAGTCCACTCATTACCAAATTCATCAACGGACTGAGAAGCGACATAACGCGATGAGCAGTCAGATTGGTGGCGGTCAATTCATCATTTGCAACCGCAAATTTATTTTTTTGGTATTCTTCAGCATTGTACGCTCGAACCACTCTTAGTCCAGTTAAATTTTCACGTGTGATTCTGTTGATATTATCAGTCAATGTCTGCATTTTCCTAAATTTTGGTAGCACAATTGATATTATTGAAATGACAGAAACAATCAAAACTACTACTGCTATGGCTGTAGCAATAGACCATTGATAACTTTTCCCAGTGATTTTAATTATAGCCCAAACAGCCATAATAGGTGCTTTGATCAGAGCCGACAAGCCCATTACTATAAACATTTGAATTTGAGTAATATCATTAGTTGACCTAGTGATAAGACTTGACGTGGAAAAATTTTTTATCTCATTTGATGAAAAACTTTGCACTTGACTGAACAATTTTGATCTGATTTTTTTTGACACTCCTGCAGATACTCGTGCCACAATATAACCCACAATTATAGCACATATTGCACTGGTTATTGCGCAGATCAACATCTTTGCACCTGACAGCAAAATCTCGCTGATCATGTTCCCTTCAGTCTGAATTAAAATCGTGATTTCACTCATATAATCGGGTATTTCAAGTTCAAGCCAGACTTGCAACATCACTAAACCGACTATTATCAACATACTTAACCATTGCTTTTTATTAAGTTGTTTGCATATCAATTTAAACATAGTATCTCCCAATAAAACTTAATTAATATATCATAATATTAGTTGAGTTGTCAACTAAATATAAAACTATTTTATAATAATGAAACTCAAAATATAACTATTTATTTTATAATTATCAAATTATTTTTTTATAGTCCATTTGAACACATATTACAAAAAAAAGAGATAAGGTTATGGTCTTATCTCTTTTAATGTTGTGTACTCTAAGCGGATGCTTATCTCCTCTTCTGTTATATACCTTATCTCTATCCTCTCGCCTGTATCTTGCACGGTATACTCCTTGCCTTCAAGCGTTATTACATAGCCTCCTTCAATCTCTAGCACTTCATAGTTTCCACTACTACTTATCTCGTAGCCGTCCTCTCCTATCTCGATCTCTATCTCGCCTAGGCCTCTTTCTTCCAGTATTATTCGTGTTATCTCTCTATCCGCTTGTGCGCTCTCCTTCAAGAAGCTTATTAATCCTTCTTCTCCATACCTTTGTCCGCTTATCTCTAGCTCACTTATTGGGTCGAGTTCTAAGGTTGGTTCTCCGCTCTCTTGCTCTCCTATCGTTGTATATACATATTCGTCTAATCCTACATTGTAACTATTTGGAATCATATATACTTCTAGGCTCTTATCTTCATCCAGTTCTATACTCTCTTCTACTATTGGCTGTGTATCTATTTCTATCGCTCCTCTCAGTGTCACGCTATATTTCCCTGCTATATTACTGCTGATCCTTATTTCAATTATTGTCCCTTCTTCGTAATATATCGCTCTTCCATTTTCTTCTATTGGCAGGTTTGTCTCTATGTTGGCGATACTTATCCCGCTCATCACTTCAATAGTGAGTTTGTATTTGTTTACTGTTATTACTCCTAGCTCTAGTG
>CAMLYK010000012.1 GCA_946491735.1 uncultured Clostridia bacterium
ATTTTATATATTTTCTTAAATTTATTTTGAAAATTATTTAATATTTATAACAATTTAAATAATTAATTTTTGAGGATAAAAAATGTAAATTAAAATAATTTTGTTTGTATTTTATTTTTCATTATGCTATACTTAAATTAATTAAATAAATAAAATTTATTTACAATTGAATTTAAATAATTTTCTCGAATCTAGGAGAAAATAAAAAGGGGAAGCATTTTGAAGGGGAAGAGTAAAATATTTTATAAAATAACGATTCTACTGGTCGTGATGGTCACGGCATTGGTTTTCGTTGGATTATCCAATCGTGAAAGCAAAGAACAAATCCATGCAGCGGTCACCATTGCAGGTCAAAATTTTAGTAGTGTGGACAGCAATAATTTGATTTTATCTGCTGAAAAAGTAGCAGTGATTTCTACTAGTGACAATTTTAGTGCAGATGAATTCACTACTCCGCTATATACAGATTCAAATGGTCAACAGACAACGAATTCAATGTTGATTAGAAATAATCAAAGATACTATTATCTTGATATCGCAAATGAAGGCAATGCTAAATATGTTATTAGCGATGGCGAATTTGTCATGCTCAACAATGAAGAAGTTACATATCAAGGCAACACTTATTATCAAAATTCAAGTTATTCATCTTTTGTTTCCTCTGAAACTGGTGGCAATTATAACATTCAAACTATGGCAGAGGCTGTCATGCTGTCATTTGGTCAATATGTATATGACGGTACAAATGTGAACAAAGCAGAAGAAGACAGCGGAGCAAATATTCAATACATCAATGTGATAGGATATCGAAACGGGGTCCAAATTCAGGACCTTCCAGGTGTTCGACAGTATGGGAACAACACTTATCAAGATTTTGTATATATAATTCCGCAAGTGACAGGCAATGAAGGGTATTATGAATTCAATATCACTTATAGATATAATGATACTACATACAATCAAACATTTTCATTCTATATTCTATACGAAAGTTCATATTCAAGAAATGTAAGTTTTGGTGGTACATATACCTACAGCACCACTCCTACACTGAATTGCTATAATGCGGTCTTCAATCCAGATATCAGTAATGGCGTGTATAGATACTATTTAGGAAAGACTTCGACAAATTATCCTACGTTGATTTATGATTACACAAAATACAAAATGCAATATACTTTAACAGCGAATGGTAGAGTCACGACGTACGACTATAGTTATGTCACGAATACAACTATGGGAGGAGTGACTGCTAATTTGGTGTGCACTATCACAAATTCTTCTGGTACTAGATATGAAACGTATAGTTTATCAAATTATAATGAAGATAGTGAGAACAATATTGCAGTTATCCTTTTGACAGAAATGGGGAATTATGATTTTTCGTTTAGTTATATTTATTCGGGCTACAACTCTGGAAATGCCAACGAAATGAATCTAACTATTTCAAATCAGGCATTAGTCATATCTGGTTTTGAATTGAAATATTCAAAAACAAATTATCAAGAAGCGCAGATGAGATATCTCACTTTGTCAAAAAATAATAATGACGAAGTAGATTTGATTGTTCCTAATGGCTATTTAAAAGATAGTGAACCGTCAATTTCAAGTTTGGGATTAGTTTATAGTTATGATGAATCAAGCAGTGAGCAAGTTGGCACCATTTTAGCAAGTCAGGATGCGAATTTGAATCAAAATGATGCACAATCAGAACGTACGGTGGGCAAGATCTTCGCGGACAATATAGTTGGTAACAGATTGAATGTAACAAAATCCGCAGATGGAGTATTGCAAGAAAACGAGGTGACGGCACTATTTAATGAGGATTTGATTGAATATCAAAAGACGAATCAAGGCTCATTATGGTTGAGCACTAATGATACTTTCACTCAAAATGGCGCAAGTTTTTATTATTTTAGCCGAACTAAATTCAATTCTGAAACGATTGCAAACATGAATCTATCTGTTGAAGAGCAGGGATATATTGAAGGCTATTATTCTTATACAAATCAAACCTCTTTTAGCAGAACAGGTTATTATTTAGTTTTTATCAAAGTTGACGTCAATGGCATGAGCAATGACTCAAATGATTATTATCAAGTGTTTGCTTTCCAATATAGTACAGACACAATCAATGTCAATGTCGTAGAATATGAAAACGAAACAGATGGCAAAGCAATAGGGTCGGGCGGATATACAAATAAAAATGTTCGTATTTATTGGGAAGAACCCGGGATATTCGAACGTAGAATTACTGCAAATTATTATAGCGTATATAATCAATTCTATAATAGAGATCAGTTGTTGAATACAACTGCATATACCCTAACAAACGGTCAGGTATTGGGCGGTAATATAGCATCGGGATACGGTGCAAGTTTCCTGATTGAATTAAATAGCGAAGGTAGAGCATCTTCATACCGAATGTTTACAATTGATCGTCAACCTATTAGCGGAGTGACAATCTATTCAGTGGTGGCAACATCCAATGTTGACGGCAGTACAGCATACGAGTTTAGAACGGATGTCAACGGAGATTATGTCAGGGTGACTAATTCTATCACCAATTCGTTGGCTACAATATTTTGGAATGACAAGAATAGTGGAGCGAGCATAAGTTTGACATATACATTTACTCCATTTGTCAAAGATACATCTCTTGTTCCGAGTGAAGTCTATTATTCAGATTCTGAAATCTGGCATTCAACCAATTATAGATTGGGTACTACGGTGGGATCATTTGACGATGTTTATAAAGCGTCCTCTATTGGTAGTGAAATTTTGGCAACGTCAGTTTTAAGAAATCAAGGAATATATGTATTCACTTTAACCGATTCTGCAGGTAATAGTTGTAAATATGTATTTGTCATTGATAATACAGAAGCATTCTTTGAAGTTGACGGGGAGATGGTTTCACAAACAAGTCTATTATTTGGTGATGACGTTACGATAAATGTTGGGACGCATAAAGTCTTTTCACTATTTGATAATGGGATTGATTCGTCAAATTCTATGACCGAAGAACTATATCAAATAATCAGGGCAGAGACGACTGATCAATATAGGCAAATCGGTTATTATGTGGAATCAGATACAAACATTTCATCATTAAATAGAATATTCTCATTATACAACGGAAATAACAATTATTATTTGAAGGTGCAGAATTCATCCTTGACGGCATATTCAAATTATCAAGTCATGGATTCAAATCTAAGTATACCGACTATTACAACATATAATCATACAATAACCATGCAATATCAAGCAAGTTCAGCTACTAGCATGATAAGAACATTCTATATGTTGGGAGAAAATCAAGCGTATGATGCAGCTAGAGAATCTATTTCGTACGTTACTGTTGAGATCAATAAAGATAATTCGCGCGGTTCAGTATACTATAGTCAAGATCAATTCACTATTTCGCAGTTGGAAAATTCTAATGTCACAAAACTGAATACAGGAAGCGATAATACTGTTGACAATATTGAATATAATGGTCTAGAAGGTGCTAATGCTACTAGCGATAATTACCTTGCTTTTGTGTGGACACAAGGGTATGGTCTGTATGAAGTAGGTAGTGTGACTTATAGACTGTATGAATTGAATTTGTCAGAAGATTCGTTCGACTCGAACAAATTTTATTATTACACTTCAGCCAATTCTACGGATGAAATTGTCCTATATGATAGTGAAGGGGCAGCAAATAATGTAAGTTATGATGTCGATTCAGATAGGTGGTTCGCACTATTGAATGTTTCTGATGGAATGACGCGTGAAGGGCTGTATGTTGTGACCAGAACTTATCAAGGCGATGGAACAGATGACTATGGGGATGATAAGTATATTCAAAATTATTATTTCATAGTTGATAGAAATGAAATTATAGATGTCAGCAATCTTATAAACGGCGGTTATATCAATCTTGGTCTATTAGAAAATGAAACCACATTCAACAATTTTTCACAAATTGGTACTGAAACAGCACGGTTCGATTATATTGAAGACGGAATTGTAAATACTGCATACAACATCTATTTGAGTACAGATAAATTGCCAGCCACTTTAAATATTCCTATTGGAAAATATTTTGGTGGATCGTATGGCAGTACATATTATGCAGGAAGATTAGTATTTGATGTCTATTTCAAAGATACAGAAAATCAATTGAGTGGGTCTGATAGAGGTAAGACTATTAAACTATTCAACATTGATGTAGAAGATAGCGCGAACAGCGCAAATTACACAGCTGACGGATATTATAGAATCAATATTGATGAATACTTGTCCGAGATTTCAATGAATCTACGCAATAGATTCATTCATGAGGATAATCTTGGCAATTGGCTTTGCTTGAACGGAGATTATATCGTTGTGATTAGAGATATGGTGGAAGGGACAGCTGGAAGCCATCAAAAAATTATTGGATTCAGACTGCAAAGAAGTTATCCAACTACAGATGTGTATTCTGTACCTCAAGAAAATAATGATTCTAGCAATGCAATTTATGAAGCGCAGGGTTCAAATGCTGAATATACGCTGACTACCAGTGAAGAATTTGTAAGAATCGATTTGAATGCATATGATTCAACGAGTCTTAATGCACAAGTTGATACTAATTATCTTGTTGTCACGCGCACACTCAACAATGTCACGACAGATTACATTAATTATAGATATGCAAATACGGGCGGAGAATTCAACTTGGACAACAATTCAGATGTTGTACAAAATATCGTTGGAGAGGACGGTAGAGTTAGCAGAATCATCACACTGAACACATATCTAAGAGATGGCAATGGCAATATAGATTTGGTTAGTTTGGATCAATCTTTGTATTATGATATTTACATTAGATACAAACTGAGTTCTTCAACTGACAATGAAGCATATCTGAACAGTTATTACTATTATGATGCGAACGGGAATTTGATCACATATTATGAAACTCACTATAGAGTTGTAATAGATAGACAACCACCTGAAAACAATATCAATTATTTGGTAGAAAATGACAGTTTGGTTGAATACTACAATGAAGAAAATGACACGGAGATGTTCGAAAGCAATGTTTACGAGGACAATGCTGGAGTATATTTTGTGAATCAATATTCTGCATATTATCAAGACAGGGATGAAGGCAAAATTTATGCTTTTTTGGTAAATAATAACACACCTTTTGATACAACTGACATTTCTAGTTTGTATTATAGAGTGTTGGGTAGCGGATTGAATGATGTCAATTTGAATCTTCCTGTTACAAATTTAGCAAGTTATACGAGTTTGAACAATCTGTCTGGAATCACAAGATATTCAGATCTGTTAACAAACGTCGGACTTAATCAATATATTGAAATTCTAGAAAGGGATGAGGCGGGAAATACGACTCAATATGTAATTTTATACAATAATAACCCTGAAAATAATCCAGTTTTAGATTTGGACAATTTGGAGATAACTTTTAATGCTACTATGTTATCAAATGGTCAGATAGATGATGATATTGTCCGATTTGAGCTATCAAGTGACAGTTTAAATAATTCTCTGACTATATTTGATATTGCTCTATCTGGAAATGATGCGTTCAATAGCACAATTGATAAATTCTATCGCTTTGAATTAGAGAGCATGTCATCCGGCAACGTCTATTATATAAACACAAATGGAAGTACAGAGTTTTCAAATGAAGGACTTGCTCAAGACATAATAAACATGATAAAAAATGCGGGGCAAGGTAATTACATCTTTAGAATTTATTCAAGAACTAATATCTATACGACAACATTGAACTATTATGATGTCAATGAGCGAGTTGAATTAAATATTTTGAATCTAGTTGAAGAAATTAATGGAAATTATAGAATAAACCTAGCTGGAGCTAATGTAACGTATAACGGTATTACTTATTATGCGAGTACGATAGTGCTTACTTACAACAATATCAGTACAACATATATTTGCATTCCGGGCAATGGGCAGTATAATTATTATTTACACACTGAGACAACAGACACATTGGTTCCAAACAATTACGTTCTTTTGACTGGCAACTATACTTATCAATTGGCGATGACGGATGCATTTGGCACAACGACATATCATAGATTCAACACTACAGGAGAAGATTTCTATTCATTGGAATTCGAAGATGAAAATTATTATGAATTATCAAATGTGTTCTATTCATTCAAAGAAGCGACCATCACTTATGACACTTCAATTTATAACCTCAATATAATATATTCTATTAGTGGTATCAACAAACAGACTGTTTCATCTTCAACCAATTCGGTAACATATGCAAATAGTCAAATTATTTCGATAAACAGAACGGATGGAATTGTTAGGATAATCCCATATTATGGCTCAAATAGTTTGGGAGAACTATTGCGCGTAACTGTGCAATTGATTTATAATAATGAAGTCGAATTTTCATACAACGTAGTTTTGGACACTCGTACTGGTGTAGTCACTTTGCGAGATACAAGTAATGCAAGTCAAGATATGACAGTGGCAATCAATGTGCCATATGAGCAAACTTCATATTCAACGACCAGTTCGGGTACAATGAATTTGAGTTGGAACAAATTAGAAAACGAATATTTCAATTATGTATATCTGCTACACGAAGAAATGAACACTGGCGAATATGTCACTCAAGATCTATCTCAATATTCGTCATGGGTGATCAACACAGATTCGGACAGTACGGGTAGTTACAAATTTGAAATAGCGATCTATACAAAAGATGGCTTGTATTTAGGAAACAAAGTATATTCATTCTCTGTTCAGGCTGTTTTAAATCAGTTGTATTATGTTCAAACGCTCAATAACGAAGCGGTCAGTCAAAATTCGTCATTTACTTTTGCTGAAATTTTTGCCTTTGACAGCGGATTAAATATTTCTAACACAACAGTTGCAAGCAGATTGAGACTTTCATCTGTAGACGATTTTCCAAACACTAATATACCGTTGTATATAACAAATGAAGACCTAATTGTAGTCATTTCAACCGATCAAGGTGCCAGCCAATTGAGCTATTCTGCCACTATAGGATCAATGACCTTTACAATTTATAGGATCTATACGTCCACTTACAGTTTGTATCTCGGCATTTTGGATATGCCTGAAACATCAAGCATAGTGAATAATATTCGCATTAATACAAACGATTTGGCTGTGAATAATAGTCTGTCATTTACTTATGCGGACAGTTCGGATAGCGAATATGTGTTGAGCTTTGATCAAATACTTTCATTGAATAATATTTTGACCAGAAAAAATTGTATCTTAATAGATGTTTATTATAATGATACCTTTGTGCGTACGATTGAAACAAACAATCTTGGCAGCAGAGTAAATTATAATATTGCAGGTAATGGTAGATATAGTTTCGTATTTAGGGATCTTGCTGGCAACACTCATGTGTTTACAACAAATACTGGAATTGTGCAAAGCGGACTTGACATATTGCTACTAAGAGAAGTGGTCGTGAATATCAATGGAGCAGCACCAATTGATAGTGCATATTATAACGGGGCTGTTGAACTGAGCGTGTATAATCCTTCAATGTATGACTTGGGAAGCATTGAACTATATGCCACAAGGAATGGTAATAATTATAATCCAATTAAATCACAATATAATTATACATTTACTGAATATGGAACATATAGAGTGACAATCAGTGCATCTTTTGCAGATGGAACAATAGCGTTGAGAAAGGTAATAATATTTACTATCATCAATGAGAATGAAGCGAGAGAGGCCATTGATTTGACAAGTTTGGGCGGATATACAATAAGCAATGTGACCAACAATCTTGGCGTGGATATTACAGAGAATTTCTTGAACATGCTCAATATCAATACAGGAACGGACGGGATGTTGTTGACTTATGATAAGATGGTTCAAAACAGTGCAGCTTTAGGCATATCAAGTGGAAAACAACGTTTCACTCTCACATATCTTGTGTCTGATGGAATTTATCCTGATAGAGAAGTGACATTTAGTTTCACAATCAATAATGAAATTCCAAACATTGAATGCTCACTGCCAGCAGGAGAAAGTACCACTAGCGGATTTACCATTACATACAATCCGGGGATTATCTATGATCAGGTAGGTGATTCGCTGTTGTATATCAATGATATGCTAGTGATGACTATAGATGAAAATGCTCCGACTGAACTTAGACAAACAGAAATTACAGAGGAGACAAATGGGGCAGGAGAATATTATGTTCGACTTTTGAGTTCATCTGGAGATGTTATTTTGAGCTTTAAAGTCGAGATCAATGAACCGCTTAATGTATGGGCAATCATAATCATAGTGGTCGTATCCGTAATTGTGATAGCGGTTATAACAATTATAATAGTATTAAGAACTAGAATGAGGATTAGATAATGAAAAATACACATATTGAAAAAATAACAGTAGATGATACAAATATTGATTATGAATTAAAAGTTCCTGTCATTGAAATGGTGAGGATGCTTGAAATTTCCACTTTTAATCATGCAGACAAAATTGGACTTGATCATGATAGTATGATTCGTGACAGCAATGCTTTTTGGGTAGTTAGCAAGATGAAATTAGTCATAAAGGGAGATATTCATAGTCAAGACAAATTAACAATAAAAACTTGGACGCACGTTCCAGGAATGTTGAGATTCAATCGTGATTGCGTTTTGAAAGTAAAAAATAGTGTAAAGGCAAAAGCTACGGCTGAATGGTGTTGCTTAGATTATGAAACGAGAAAAGTCAGAAAGGCAAGTACGGTGAAATATCCAGATTTGGAAATGGTTGAGAAAAAAGAACTCAATCTTCAGTACACAAATTTAAGACTTGATCTGAGCGAAGCCGACTATGTATATACAAGAAAGATTCGCACAACCGATATAGACGTAAACAATCATACAAACAATCTCAAATATAATTATATAGCTTTTGATGCATTGAATATAGATGAGTTGAGATCAATTGACATCAAAGAATATGAAATTTATTTTGTGAACGAATCTCATTATAACGATGAAATAAAAGTTTATAAAAAGAAAGTAAAAGATTATTATTACATAGAAGGTAAAATAGAAGACAAAACTATATTCAGAGTGGTAATCAAATTCAAAAAGAAAAAAGAGATCTAACAAGATCTCTTTTTTTCAATAATTAAGCGTTGGTCGAATTATTTTCGTTTGAAACATTGGTTTGTTTAGGATGAGATGACGCTTTCTTCTTTTCTGGTTCTCGTTTTTTCAACGCCTGAAAGAAAACTTCTCCTTCATGTGACTGGAAATATACTCCGACGATACCTTTTCTTTTTGTGCTGAGGATGAAATATGCTGCACGTTTTCTTGCTCCACCAACAATATATCCAACTTTCTTTGAATTAGGTTCGACAAATACATTATACGCACGCAATCTTCCTAGATTATCAATTATAGTGATGCCGTCGAAATTTAACATGTTGATAAACAAATCGGCAAAGGCTTGCAATTTTTCTTCACTGTAACTTTTTGACTGAGTGAATAATTTGCTAAAGCTAATGGGCTCTTTCAACCAAATACCGTCTTCAAACAATCCATTGTCAGTATAATCTTTATCTACAATCACACATATAGCTCCATTGACGTCATTCATAACATTTGTAAATATGTTCAAATACATATTTTTCATGTCTTGCAATTTTCGTTGAGTGGTGCGAAGTTTTGAAAAAGTGACGTCAACAAATTCTTTAATTTCAGTGGCAAAAATATTTGATTTCGATTTGTCCAAAGAAAAGTTTACAGTAAGGTCATTTCCGCTAATAGAATGCAAAAGCATGGTATAAAAATTCAATGGTCGAGCGATGATGCAATGCATCTTTACTTGTCTTTCTCTGAGAGAAGAATTGTCTTGAAGTGCTTGCAAAAAATTTTTATCCTTGATGCTTCTAAAAGTCATCACTAAACCATAACTGATTTTATTTTCCTTTATATCAATATATAAGCACCAATCGTTGTTGGCTATTGCTAAAATAGATTTCAATCTAGAGTTGAACATTGTAGCGTCACTGTCTTCAAAAAGACACAATAAGCTTGATTTTGGAATCGCTCTGACAATGGCTTCAACGTTGTCTGTAAAAATTATTTTAGGTTTGATTTTCATCCCTTCTTCAGAATAGTTCATTATATCATTAAATTTATTCAGGAAATGGGACATTAAAAGCGGTGGAAAATTCTCAAATTCTGTTTCAAAAAAATTTGTTACACTCTCTTTTGCGTTATCGAAAAAAATCATTTCATTCACAATTTTCACCACTCTTTAAAAAGAATATAACAATTTTTATTTTAAGATGCAAATGTTTTTTAAAAATTTTTCAAAAAATTTATAAAAATTATGTAAAAATAGTTGACAAATTTGATAAAAGCATTATCAGTCAACAAATAATTTAAAATTTTTAAATCATTCTTTTGTTTTCAAATATAACAATTCATTTTTCAATCTATTGCATTCGGCTTGCTTTTCTTTCAATTCTTTTAATAGTTTTTCCATATTGATATTCATGTTGATGATTTCAGAGCGCGTTTCAAGTTCTATTTTTTTTCTGACGATTCCGATCAGCCCATTAAATAATGCTGATATATCTTCGTCAGATATAATTGGAGGCATCACATGAAGTTTGCAACCATTGTTTTGTTTATTTTTTGATTCTTCTTTTTCATTTATCATACACTTATTTTTACCTTTAAATGATTTTATATTTTAAAAATTCTGTTTTTGTTTGTAGAATTTTAAAACAAAGCAAGTTTTCTTGTAGTTAATCATAAATATTAATATGAAATATTTAGTGTCAAAGTTTCCATGTTCAATAGTTGGGGAAAAGAAATTTGAAATACAGGCAGACGTCAAATATGAGTTGCAAGATATTGAGGACAATTATTATATTATTTTTGGAAAGGATGATGAATTGCCAGTAAGTGTCAATTTTAAATCACTGTTTGAGGATAAAGAAATTGAGCATATAGTGAAAATTGATTATAAATCAGATAAATACGTAATTCTTTATCCTAAAAAAATTTTTGCGCCTAGCGTCAATATATTAAAAATACAAGGCAAAGACGTCGTACTATCTATATCTAACGAATTGACAATATCGTATGATTCAGAAATGATATTAAACGCAGAGGTAGGGAAGATAAAGTATTCGCACTTTGAAACTCGAGACGATTATACGGTAATTTATTTTGATGGGAACAGAAAATATGTGGTGATTTTAAAAGGCAAAGAAATTTGTTGCGCGGATTATTATGATGAAATAAATATATCAGATAATGAACTATATCTCATGACTAGGCAATACGACAGTCTAAATCATGGGAAAGTGTATTCCATCAAGGATAAAAAATTTGACAAATATTTGATCTACCTTGATGAAGAAGACATGAATATGAAATCAATTTTTTCAACAAGTGTGTTCTTAGATGCTTTATTGGCAGAAAATTATAATTATTGCAATCAGTTGCTTTCATCAGATATTAGACCAAACGATACCAGTGAAATCAAAGCATTTTTCCCTGAGTTTGATGACTTTTTCCCGTTAGATGATTGTACAGTTGCATTAATAAAAAAATATACCCTAGTGGGTATATTTGAATTTGAATTGAGTGAAAATATTATACAAAATATTGTGAATATCTCATAGATCGAAATGGCAAAAAGTTTGAATTTTTACTCTTTTGAGATATTGTTGGATAAATCGAAGATTTTATTTAGAACTACATATAGAGGATAAGCAAATTGACATACGACAATCAAGAACAACCAATCAGTGTATGATAGTGGAACATATCTGAACAGTTCAGGAATGCACGCTACACAAGTAATACAAATCCCGAGACAAGCAATATACATAATTGATTTGAACCAATTGAAAGGCCTGCACATTCTAAATAGTGCGATAAATCCAACAGCAATTATTGCCATAGAAGCCATAGTGACTAAGACTTCCGTACGAATTCCGGTAAACATTTGGTAAATATACATCGCTATCGTAACAGAAAATAGACAAATTCCTGCAGGCAGGGCATTTTTTAATAGATTCGACATGAATTTTCCCTTAATCCGGTTAGTGTTCGGCTGCAAAGCTAAGAAGAATGAAGGGAGTCCTATAACAAATATCTCTAATAAAATGAACTGAATAGGTGAGAATGGATAAGTTTGGTTCATGCACAATACAAAAATTGCTATTGAGATTGCAAAAATTGTTTTCATCAGGAATAGTGAAGAAGATTTTTGAATATTGTTTACCACACGTCTTCCTTCTGCTACTACGCTAGGCATTGAACTGAAGTTGCTATCCAATAATACAAGTTGACTTACGCTTCTAGCGGCATCGCTACCAGCAGCAATTGCAATAGAACAATCTGCCTCCTTTAAAGCCAGTATATCGTTTACTCCATCGCCGGTCATGGCGACTGTTTTACCTTGAGATTTTAGTGTTTTTACAAGGATTGCTTTTTGTTCAGGGCTGACTCTACCAAATATTGAATATTTTGTAGCTGCTTCCATCACTTCGTTATTGCTCAGTCCGTGTAGACTGATATATTTGTCATAATTTTCGACACCCACACGCCTTGCCACTTCGCTGACGGTTATAGGATTGTCTCCCGAGATTATTTTAATATCCACATCGTTTTGTTTGAACCATTCAATTGTTTTTGGAGCATCCTTTCGTATGTTATCTTGAAGTAAAATCATGGCAATAGGTTTTGAATTAGAATTTGAAAAGTTTTTATCACATTCAGTCAGTAGCAACACTCTATATCCGTTCATGGCATGAGATTCTGCTTTATTTTTAATTTCAGCACTCGGTTTGTCCAAAACGTATTCGTATGCCCCTAATTTGTAGGCGCCTCCATTTTTGAACTTACAGCCCATAAACTTTCGCTCGGAAGAGAAGGGTATCGAATTTTCAGCAGTATAACTTGGCTTTCCAAAATATGCTTTTAACGCCAGTGCAGTATGGTTAGCATCATGGAAGGCTGCCACCATTGAAGAGATTATTTTATCCACATCCTTTTCGGTTTTGTTAGAGATCAACTCGACCCCTTTTACACTCATTGATCCGTTGGTCAATGTACCAGTCTTGTCAAGGCACAAAACATTAGTTCTAGCGAGCATCTCAATACAATACAATTCTTGCACCAAGGTATGCTGTTTTGATAGCCTAATGACGCTGACTGCAAGAGCGACAGAAGTCAACAAGAACATACCTGCAGGAATCATGGCTATGATACAACCGCTGGTTTTGGTAATGACCATGTATGCCAGCGAATAGTCTAAGGCAGGATTTGCAGAATAATAAGTATAATTGTTATACAACATCATTATAGCAATTGGGACCATAAAGATCGTTATAATTTTTATAAGTGTTCTAAGTGAGGTCAACAATTCGCTTTTTGCCTGTTTAAAAGTTTTCGCTTTTTCACTCAATTGAGAGATATAATTTTCATCTCCTATTTTATTCACTTTTGCCTTGCAGTTTCCGCTAGATATAAAACTTCCACCGAGCAGGCTATCTCCCTTATTTTTTTTGACTGGTTGACTTTCGCCGGTGAGCAAACTTTCATTCACTTCCACTTGTCCGTCAACTACGATGCTATCACAGGCAATTTGCATGCCCGGATTTAGACAGAGAATATCATCCAAAACAACTTCGTTTTTATAAATTTCTTCTTCAACGCCATCTCGCACAACCTTTGTAAAATTTGAATTAGTCAAAGATAGTTTATCCATGATTTTTTTAGCTTTTATTTCTTGAATGATTCCGATTGCAGTATTTAAAATGACAATGACCATAAAAAGAAGATCTGAATATGCTCCGACCGAAATCAATGCACATGCCACGATCAAACAGGTCATGTTGAAAAAAGTGAATATATTTTTTGCGAATATACTCCATAGACTTTTGCTAGTTTTCAGTTTTGAAACATTGACTAGATTTTGTTCTTTTCGTCTATTGATTTGTTCGGCATTCAAACCTAATGAAGCGTCAGGATCAAAACGAACAATAGATGAATTATCTAGGTCAGATTTTGTTTTTTTATTTGTTTTAATTTTCTTTTTTTTCATACTCTCTCTATACATTATATTAACATAAACAGATAATTTTAACAAATATATATTTAAGATTTTTCACAGAATGTGTAAATTTTTCATATTAATTTACGGAGGAATTATGGAATTAGATAACATAAAAGTTAGAGTGGATAAACCGTATCCTAAAATCGTAGGTGCAATGCCCGATCAGATGACAGTGAACATTTTGAAGAATTTAGCTCAGTCAAGAACAAGTGAACTGACAGCCATTTTACAATATGTGTATCAATCAGTGATAGCAGATAAAAGCATGGAAGAGATCGGTGGAATTTTTGAAGAGATCGGCATTGTGGAGATGACGCATTTGGATATGTTGATGCATGCGATTACGGAATTCGGAGGCATTCCTAAATATGAAGATAGTTTAGGAAATCAGTTTAATACAAACTACATAAATTACAACACAAAATTGAAAGATATGTTGGATAATAATATAGTCGCAGAACAGCGCGCGATAGATCAATATAAAGACGGCATTAAACGCGTTAAAAATGAAAGTCTAAAAGATCTGTTTGCCCGAATCATTGAAGATGAGCAACAACACATAAAAGTGTTTAAATATTTAAAAGATAGTGTACAATTTTTATCAATTTAAATAAAAATTTAAAAATAAATTAATAAAAAATAATTTTTTCAATAAAAAAAATCAGTAAAATTTATATTTTTACTAATTTTTTTAAAATTTTCATATTTTTAATTATTTACAAAATAACATTAATTCACGCAATTTTCCATATTTATTAATTTCTTTTAGATTTTTTTTGTTAACTACAGCATGTGCTTTGATCAATAATTCATTATTGAAATTAAAAATATCTTTTGTGCAAATTCGACCTATTAGAAAATCGGTATTTTGAAGCGCACGAGTTTTACTATCTTCAACAGGGACCACGTTAGGAGATTTTTCTTCTGTACTTGTTTCTTCAATTGGCAGGATATTTGCTATTTGCAAACTTTTTGATTTGAACAATTTCGGAGATTTGCTCGGTACGAATTTATTGACATTAATCTTATCATTATCGTCATAAAAGATTACCGTATTTTTACCAAACGAAGCCAACGATTTTACATTTAGTGTTTGATTGTTATCAAGGGAAAATTTTTCAGTCAAAAATTTTTCGTTTAGGATCAATTCTTGAATTATGCCCAAATATTCACCCTTTATTGAATATGCTTTCGAACCGATTGGGCACATGAAATATTCACTCTCTTCGACTTTAAGACTGACGGCTTGATTGTTTTTTACTGTGATCGCATTTTTACCTATGTGGTATATGTTTTTAGTTGGAAGAATTAGTCGAGTGTCGTTTTCGCCTATCAATTCTAAATGTATTAATTTTTTTAGTTTTTTATCAAAATATAACTTGTCCACAATTCCAATCAATTCGCCTTCATAAAGTGATAATACGCTCAGTGATAAAAATTCATTACAATAATACATATTTTACCTCTAAATAATAATATGTTTTATTTTTTTGATTATGATTGGTGCTAAATAATATAAATATTATTTTTTGTCTAATTTATTTGATTTATAACGAATATTTGGGTATAATATATAAAAAATAGGGGTTATATGAAAAAATTAAAAATATTAATGCTCTTAATAGTTTTATTGGTACCTATATCTTTTGTTGCATGCGGCAATGAAAACAGGGACACTATGAGTGTGCCCGCGAATTTGACTGTGGAGTCGGGTGGACTGATCACGTTTGAACGGGTGGAAGATGAAGGATATTATACGATCTTAATTGACGAAACGGAAATCAATGTCTTTACCAACAATTCAAGTGTGGAATTATATACAGAGAATGGTAGGAATTATCTACAATATGATGCTTCAAAAATTTTCATTCTAGGCGAGAGTTACACTGTTCGTGTACGTGCAAAGGCGGAAGGCAAGCGAGACAGTGCATATTCGAATGTCGTATCTTATACGCATACTATACCAATGTCTAAACCAAGCAATATTCAAATCAACGGGACAGTTCTAACTTGGGATGTGGTAGAGAATGCAAGTTTGTATTTTGTGCGGGTGTTGACACCTACAGACAACTTAAGTGCGGATGACAGTGAAACGATTGCGAATGCGGAACTCACCACTTATCAATTCAGCACCAATAGATTTGACTTTTCATCCATACTGACTAGTGCGGGCAATTATAAGTTTTACATAAACGCAGTTAGCAATGACAGCAATTATACAGAGAGCGGATATACCAGCAAAGTGACTTATAGGAACGAAATCACCTTATCCACTCCTAACAATTCATATATTTACAAAGTGAACGAATTGAACAGCAGTTCATTAGAATATGTGGATAATTTTCATTTAATATCCGTGATAGATACGCACGCTAATGGCATTACTATAAAATCTGGCGAATATAACAAATCAGTCGAACTCAATGGGACGGACGCATCTATAACTCAAACAGGAAATTTGTTAGACATAAACTTGAATTCATTTTTTAGAGATGTATATGTCAATGGAGAATTGATTGATTTTAGCCAAATAACACAGTATTCATTTCAAATACAGGCGAACTATCTTACGATGAATCAGGAAGATAAATTCTATTTAGATTCTGCTTTTAGTACGCAAATTTTAATTGAAAATTATCAAAAATTAGATGCTCCGAACGTTGAACTGACTTATAATGATCTGTCTGACTGTTACGTGATTAATTGGTCGGTAGACAGTTTGGATTTTGTGAGCGGATTTAAAGTCTACGTTGCAAATAGTACTAGTGTAGATATCTACGAGTTGGGAAAGAATGTCGGGAATATGATTTTGCCAATTGATTTTGTTTCGGTCAGTGTTCAAGCAGTTGGTCAAGGCAATTATATTGATTCAAATTTGAGCGAACAAAAATCCAATTTCACGACTCAAATTGAAGACGACATTTCTGAAGATATTGATGCGAATAATTTGATTTGGACAAATGTAGATGGGGCATACTATATCCTACAAGCGGACAATCAGGTATTCATATTGAATGAAAATTCATTTGATTTGTTGTCAATAGAGAATGTTGTAGATGAAATGATCCTGACTATAATTAAACCAAATTTTGCACCAAAGACTATAAACATTGAGTTGGAATATTCAAAAAAACTTGCGACACCAACAATCGGCACGGGACAAGGTTTTCAAGTCAATAATACATATGTGTTGACATTTACAGGTGTGGATAATGCAATAGGATACTATATTTATCTATACGGGGTTGAAAATACTGAACCAGCACGAATTCAAGAGATATTTACTTCGACTACCATTGATTTGTCACAATACATCATAAAGCAAGGAATTTATCGCGATTATTATGTTCAAATTCAAGCAGTTGCGGCACCATATAGTGGGTATATTGATAGCGATTTGACGGCATTTGGTTCACTCATGGTATCGCACACTCGAGTTTTGGAAGTGCCAAGTTTTTATCGTGATAATTCGGGTACACTTTCTCCAATAGTTAGACGAATTGAAAATGGAGTGACGAATTATTATCTATGTTTTTATGGTGTGGAGTATGCGTATAGATATGAAGTGATGGTCAACTTCAATACGATAAATGTAATGAGCAATGGCACGACTGGCCTGTATGAAATCAATATAACTAATTATTTGACCAGTGCGAACAGCTATACAGTCATGGTACGTGCACTTCCTAATCCAAATAGTGAAGAAAATATAAGAGCAAGTAATTACAACTCATATGATTATGTTCTGACAATGCAGTTAGATGAAGTAACCAATATTCGTGTTACAGAAAATGATGGAAGATACACCCTATCATTTGATATCCAAGAGAATGCAGATTCGTATAGAGTCAGAATCGTCAAATTAAATGACGGAAGTTACACAGATTATTTATATGATCTAGGATTAGAAAATCCATTTGAAGTAGTACAATCTACGGATATCACAGACTATGTATTACAGGCAGGCGAATATTACGTTTATGTGACTGCTTTGGCAGCTAGAAACAGTTTCTATGGAGATTCAAACGAGTCTCAGACATATGGAGTGCTGAACAAGTTGACAACGCTAGACACTCCTAGCGATATCCAATTTTCTAATCAATCATCTGACACATATCTTGTCAGGTGGACTGGAGATGATAATGCAGATTATTACACCATTCGTGTCACAGACACAAACGGAGTGGCAAGAGAATATAGGGCATACAATAGTACGCAGTATAATATCAGTTCAAGTTTGACAGTTGAGGGCAACTATTCAATATCTGTAAAAGCGATGATTGATACCACCAGTCAAAATGCTATTGAATACACTTCAAGTCCGTTCAGCGAAGAAGTTTACCTATATTATACGTATAATGTAGCGCACGACTTTGAACGTTATAGCGTCTACATGTATGGAAATTATTATGATTTCTCAATAAATGACATCAATGATTTGATGTATGTGTTATGGTATCATTATCTGTTCGGAATCAACTCAGAACAAAATTTGGGCTTGTATCTAGACCTAAACGATAATGAAAGTGTAAGAGAGGCAATTATTAGGCTAGCAAATGAGGCAACGGATAACAAAATATATAGTTTCAGCAACGATGGTGAATGGTTAAATATGGTGGATTCAATTGATAGCACGGATAGTGGATTGTTTGGATATCTATCACAAACATTGTTATCATTATATCCAGAGATGGCAGTGCTTACAAACTTTAATATATCACATGACAGTAGTACACAAATATTCAGACTTTACTATGAAAACGCTTTGGATGTTGATAAGGTTGATACAATATCAAACTTCATTCAGATAGCTACTGATTATACGAATGATTATAAATATCTAGATGCTTATTCTAGAAGGAGCGATAGTTCATTGTTCGCCATTGATGGTCTGCAAGAGATGGACGTGACTACTACTGAGCAATTATTGATGGTTGTTCAATATGGTAGGAAACCAAACTTTGTTGGAAATAGTTCGGTAGCAGAACAAGTATATGAAAATGCAAAAGATGTATTGCGGGCGATCATCAACAACAATATGAGCGATTTAGAAAAAGTGACGGCAATATTTGATTGGCTTGAATATGCGTACAATTTGAATTATTATTCTAATAGAATTTTGTCAGACAACATATTAGTGGAAGGAACAATCTCAGATTATGGAAACAGAAAAGAATATTATCTAGAAGGAATTTTCTTAGATCTATATAATTCTAATGTTGGTGGATTTGACGGAGAATTCTATTTGGGTAATAGAAATGCGACGAGCGAATCATTTGCAAAAGCGTTCACATTACTTTGTGCAATTGAGGGAATAGAGACCAGAAAAGTCAATGGCACATTTACATACGTGTTAGACGGACAAAATGTGACCGTTTCACATGCTTGGAATAAAGTTTATATTGATACTAGCACGGATGGAAATGATCAAGCATGGTATTCTGTGGATATCACATATTCAGACAACATGTTTGTTCCTTACAATATTAGAGAATGCTACAATTATAGTTCACATTTGTATTTCTTAGTTACAGATACATTCTTACAACCAAGTCTAAATCTTGAAGAAAACAGTTTGATTAGTTATCCAGAAGCAAATACTTACTATGACTATTACGCCAACACGAGCTTCAAGATGACGCTAGATGAGATAAATGCGACCGTTTCAAATGTGGGAACTAATATCGCAGGATTTGAATATAGCAAAGAATTTGATGATGCGGCATCCAATTTCTATCAAAGGTATGAATTGACATCTGGTTATAGCGAGTTGCAAGCATATGTGATGAATGCTATAATCTATGCAAAACATCTTCAACTCAATGTGAACTCAACGCAAAAAGCGACTTTCGAATTCAGAGTGTCAAATACTACAGGTGGTGGAACATTGCCAACCAATGCAAGAATTGAAAATATCATTCAAGATGTGAACAGATACTATAGCAATAGCATTAGCGAAAATGTGCAAGCGAACGCAAACTATGTATACGATCAATCTACTGATATGATAACCTGTATATTTACAATTGAATTTAGTTAGTATAAAAAGTCAATGATTAGTTAAACTAAGTTTAATGAAAATTGATGCAGTGAAGACATTTGAATACATAAAAAAGAAACTGCACGACAGTGGCGATTTAAAGTCACGAACTGTGCAGTTTTTTGGCACGCAAATTTGTCTTTGCTATATCGCTCCCATTACAGATAACGAATTGTTAAACAGAACATTGATCTATCCATTGATAAATTTTTCCGCTGAGATAAAAGGAAAGGATATTGTTCAAGTTCTTCAAGACCGGGTATTAGCCAATCAAGAGGTTACAGTTTTTTCAAACATACAATCGGCAATAGATAAACTGCTTGCGGGCAATACACTAATTTTAGTTGATGGGGCGAATAAAATTTTAGGGTGTGATATAGAAAAAATCACCGTTCGAGCTGTCGCGGAACCACCTACTAGTGTTGTAATAAAAGGGCCGCGTGAGGGATTTACCGAGAGCCTTAAATTTAATTTGGCACTCATACGAAAACGCGTTAAATCAGATGATTTTGTTGTAAAGATGCTCGAAATAGGCAAGATGACCAAAACTCAGGTAGCTGTCGTGTATTATGATTCAATTGCAGATAAAAGAGTTGTGAAAGATATTATCAAACGTTTGCAATCTATAAAAATTGATGGAATAATAGACAGTCATTACTTGGTGGCGTATCTGCAAAGAAACAAAAAATCTTTGTTTAAACAAGTTGGAGATACTGAAAAACCAGACATCTTAGTCGGGAAAATGTTAGAAGGAAGAGTCGGAATTATCGTGGATGGTAGTCCAATAGTGTTGACTTTGCCGTTTGTTTTGTTGGAAGATCTGCAAAACAGTGACGATTATTATACTCAACCCATTCGTGTCACTTTTGTACGTGCACTCAGATTGGTTGGAGTTGTTTTGGCGGTGTTGTTGCCAGGCATTTATATTGCTCTAGAACTGTATCATTATAAAATTTTGCCCACCGAATTTTTGATTACCATTATGAACAGCACTCAAGGCATACCTTTTTCTCCATTTATAGAGATTTTATTTATCATATTGTTGTTTGAAATTTTATACGAGGCAAACATTCGTATGCCACAATATTTTGGCATGGCGATGTCTATCGTGGGTGCATTAATTTTAGGAGAGACTGCTGTAAATGCAGGTTTGGTCAGTCCGCCTGCGGTTATGATAGTGGCGCTATCAGGTATTACATTTTATATTATCCCAGGTCAAGCTTCGCAATTCAGTATTTTGAGACTGTTGGGAGTGCTAGTTGGTACAGCATTGGGTATATATGGGATACTTTTGTTTTGTGTATTCATTTTATCCTATTTGTCCAACTTCGACAGTTACAAGTCAGCTTATCTTGCTCCGACAGCACCATATATTGAAGAGGACCAAAAAGATTCATATATGCGCAAGACGATTGACGAGATGAAAAAACGTCCAAAGTCGATTGCAAACAATCAGCACAATGCCACTAGGAGAGGATAGTATGAAAATAAGTTATAGACAACTTTCGATCATGGTGTTTATGAGTTTTATAGCTCTCAAATTTTTAGCATTGCCAAGTTTGCTTTATATGGAAAGTAAAAATATGAGTATGTTTGTTGCTCTTGCGCTTATGATTGTAGATGGATTATATGTTTTTATACTTCTGGACCTTATGAAAAAGAGTGGCGAAAAAAATATTTATGAATTTATGAAAAGTTGTGTCGGCACTTTTTTTACTAAAATCATATTGATAATACTAATTTTAAAATATGCTTTAGTTGTTGGAAATATTTCCAAAGGGCTGGAGTTTTTTGTCGTAGAAAATTTGTATAGCGAATATAATTGGTTCGTGTTTGTATTGCCATTGATGATTCTTGTTGGATTTATGGTATATAAAGGAGTTAGAAATATAGCACGAGTGGGGGAGATTGTTTATTGGGCAATCGTGATTGGGTTGATTTACATTGCTCTAAAGGCGTTGTCTGGCGTTGATGTTTTGTCTTTTTTACCATTTTTTAAAGATGGGTTCAAGCCATTGGTGAACAGCGCTTGGATACATTTAAGCTGGTTTGGTTCGGCAACGTTCATGTTCATGCTGTTCGGTTTTGTAGATTTTAGAGAAGAAAAAAAATCAAGGATGATAAAATATATCATTTTTGCCATTTTG
Source organism: uncultured Clostridia bacterium (assembly GCA_946491735.1). Taxonomy (GTDB): domain Bacteria; phylum Bacillota; class Clostridia; order Christensenellales; family UBA1242; genus Onthoplasma. Next base: position 22,315 of record CAMLYK010000012.1, read on the forward strand.
ATTGTTCAATTATTATATTTTGTTTTTTATGGTTTGTTTGGAGTGACTTGTCCAACTCATAATTATTGTATCAGTGATATCAGTCAATTTTCAAGTACGTATTCTGCAATAGATGAACTGTCATGGCTCGTGGTTTCCATGTGGATTGTAGCGCAGGCTATACAACTGGCATTGTTTTCGTACTGTATCGCTCAGGCACTGAAATTTTTATTTGATATGAAAGACAATTGGATTCCAACAATTATTGTAATGCTATATCTCTTAGCATGGAGTTTTATCGGAGAGAACACGATTCGAATGGAACAGATATTCTTTACTCCATATGCGTCAATAATCACATTTGTGGCGCAATATGTCTTACCTATAATTTTAGAGGTGGCATATAGTATAAAGCATAGAGTATGGAAGAATAAAATGAGGTTGAAACATGAAAAAGATGAAAAAGAAGTTAAAATCAATATTTAGCCCGAAAAAACTTGTATTGTGGCTTTCAATTTTAATTTTAATTTTCACAGTGCCCGCTTTTAACAAATCAGCGTTGAGTCAAACACAGGCAATTGTGACCATGCTTTGTGTGGAAAAAGAAGAAGATATGATAAAGGTGGCGGCGACTGTCCTCACTCCGTCTCAAGATAAAAAAGCAAATTTTCAAGTATATTCTGGCGAGGGGGAAACGTTAGGGTATGCGGTTGACAGTGTGTCGCTAGCAATAGGAAAAGAAATGGGTTTTGCACAATGCAAAATCATGGCACTAGGTGAAAATATTTGTTCACAAGGTGTGATGCAAGTTTTAGATTATATGACGCGAACAAAAAAAGTCGGCAGGAATGCAGTTTTGGTGACCTTTACAGGCGATGTGGTTGATTTTACGCAGTCTGTTGCTAACTTAAACTTGGAAAAATCATTGAGGTTAGACAGGATAGTGAGTTTTGACAAACGCTATATCTTGACACAGGATAGCAATATAGAAACTTTTTATATCGGATATTATAGTCCGATTTCACTTGGCTTGATGCCAAAAATAAAGCTCGGTACAAGCGATGAATTCAATGCAATAGAGGTGGCAAATTCGGGCACCAGTTCAAATTCGGGTTCAACAGAAAGCACAAGTTCGTCAACTGGAGGTGAAGATAAAAAATTCATAATAAATGATGGTACAGTGAGTCTATTTAGAGATGGTAGACATTATATTGATATGACATTGGACGAGGTGAAAAAAGCAAATATTTTTGTAAACGATGCACAAAAAGGAACTATTGTAGTAGAAGGGGTGAGTGATCATATATACAACGATGCAAAAGTGGTTGTAAATATTTTGAAAAAGGACATTTCAATTAAGCCAGATTTTAAAGACGGAACGCCTATTTACAAGACGGACGTGTCATTGACAGTGTTCATTGATGAAGTGATCGAAGAAAATCCAAGCGAGCGATTGCTTAGACGAAATCAAGACTTTTTAACAAACGCATTGATAGAAAAGATCAAACAAAAAATGGAATCAGATATGCGCGAAATAATCTCGTATTGTCAAAATAATAAAGTGGATCTTTTGGGAGTGTACAAACATTTTTATGCACTGAAGAACAAAGAATTTGAAGAATATCTAAGCAAAGTGAATGAAGAAAATTACCTCGATGGAATTGACTATCAGATCAACATCGAGGTAAAAAGTGAAAATTAATTTTGATTGTCTAAAATATAATTTTTTATAAGAAATTTATCTTAACTTTGCATTGAAGGATTTGATTTCAGCTTCTAAAACTTTGTTTACAATTGGAGCAATTTCATTTTCACTGAGTGGTTTTTCTCCCTGTCTTATTGAGAGAGTAAGGGCAACACTTTTCTTGTCCAAGCCCAAACTGTCAGATGTATAGACATCGAAAATTTTGCACTCAACAACATTCTGCCTGTCTGCCTTCATTGCTGTTTCAATGATTTTATTTGCTGGAATATCCTTGTCTAAAACTATGGCAAGGTCACGTGTAATATATGGTAATTTTTCCGGAGCATTTCCAGTGTGTCTATCGTTTAATCTAGAGATCGCATTTGTTAAATTGATTTCAGCGACAAACACCTTTTGAGCGATTTCAAAATTTTTACGCACATTAGGATGAATCTCTCCAATCACACCAATAGGACGATTATACAAATATACATCAGCGCAAATTCCAGGGTGCATTTGAACATGCTGACTTGCTCTATACTCCAATTTAATTCCAATACTAGCCATTATTTTGTTTAAATCATTTTTGAGTTTATAAAAGTCGTATTCGCCTGTAAGGCTTATGCACAAATTATTGTGTTCGTCTGGAAGTTCTGTGATAGGGAGTTGCTTTGGAATGAACACGCGCGCCAATTCAAACAATTTCAAATCTTTGTTTCCTTGTTTTAGATTGAATGAAATTGTATTTAGCATATTAGGAATGAGGCTTTTACGCATAATGCTATAATCTTGCCCAATCGGGTTGGAGATTTTTATATGCTCGTCCACATTCATAAGAGCAGACGAAATCAATTTTGGACTGCCAAATTGCCATGTGAGCGTTTCATTATATCCATACATAGCACTGGCGATTTTAAGTCGATTGATATTTTTTTGTTCAACTGTCAGTTCGCCCACGGTTGAAAAGTCCGTTGCAGTGCTGTCTTCAACACTGATCTTATCTAAACCATAGATTCGTCCAACCTCTTCACAAATATCGCATTCCCGTTCAATGTCCGTGCGTTCTTCAGGAATGGTGCTAACAAGTAGATCCCCTTTTGCAACTGTAGAAATTCCCAATCTATTCAATATTTCAATCATCGTAGATTTTTCGATATTTAATCCTAACCTATCATTGATATTCTGCACTTTGCTTTCCACAGTTCTGAGTTTTGGCAATCCGAAATTTTTATCTACAGTTACGCTGATATCACCTGCACCTAATTTTGATATAATATTTAGTGCACGTTTCATGCCAATGTCTGTGTTGCCAATATTGACACCCTTAGAATATCTTATTGAACTATCACTGCTAAGACCTAAAGCGTGTGAACTGCGTCTAATGTTTGCAAAATGGAAATTGGCAGATTCTAGCAACACATTCTTTGTATCTGGATATGTTCCGCTCTGAACTCCTCCCATAATGCCCGCAATGACCATTGGTTCAACCGCATTTGCAATCACGAGATTGTTTTCGTTCAGTTCATATTTGTTGTTGTCAAGGGCTAATAATTTTTCATTCGCCTTTGCACGCCTCACTATGATTTTTTCGCCTTTAATTTTTGATAAATCAAAAGCATGCATAGGTTCGCCCACTTCCAACAATACATAATTTGTGATATCTACATACAGCGAATGAGGAGAGTGATCAAGAAGTTTTAATCTTCTCTGCATCCAGTCGGGAGATGCACCATTTTTTACATTTTCTATAACTGTTGCCTCGTATCTAGAACAAAGGGAGTAGTCTAGCACTTCCACATCAATTTTTTTGTTTGAAGTTATCTTATATGACAAGTCAAGTGGTTTTATAGGCAATGAAAATATAGCACTTATCTCTTTTGCAATCCCGTAGATAGAGTTGCAATCAGCGCGATTTGGCAAAACATTGATATCAAGCACTATTTCATTCAATTTCAACACTTCTGCAATAGGAGTGCCCACTTTTAATCCGTTTTCAAGTATCAGCAAGCCGTCCACTTCAGCATTAGGGCAGATAGAATTGTCAATTCCCAATTCTTCTCCTGCACAGAACATTCCATTGCTCTCAACTCCGCGCAAATTTCCACTCTTTATTTCTGCTCCGTTAGGAAGATGTGCACCGACCAAAGCAAGAGGTACAAAGTCGTTCACTTTCATATTTGTTGCATGAGTGACGATTTCCGTCTTTCCAAATCCATAATCAGCCGAACAAATCACAAGCTTATCTGCATTTGGGTGCGGACGAATGTCTGTAATTTTTGCTACCACTACTTTGTCTAATCCCTTTGCCTTGTCAATCACTTCTTCCACTTCAAAGCCGGCATCTGTGAGCCCTTTTGTGAGAGTTTTTAATTCAATATTAGAGGTATCCACATAATCATTTATCCAAGATAATAAAACTTTCATATTTTCTCCTTTAAGGTGTATTAAAACATATCAATCAGTTATTTTTAATTTTAAATTTAAATTCGTATAAAACTCTGTTGAACTATTATTTGAATTGTTTAATAAATCTGACATCGTTTTCGAACATTACTTTTGCATTAGGGATTTTATAACGCATTTTTGGGAAACGGTCAAAACCAAATCCGAACGCATAACCACTGTAAACATTAGGATCAATCCCATTCATTTCTAATACGCGCGGATGAATCATTCCTGCACCCAAGATTTCGTATTGGCCAGCACCTTTGCAGGCAGAACATCCCTTACCTTTGCACACATTGCACTCGGCGTCTACCTCTACACTAGGTTCGGTGAAAGGGAAGTATGAAGCTCTAAATTTCGTCTTGGTGCTTTCGCCAAGATATTTTTTCAAAATCAAACTCAAATCATGTTTTAGATCTGCAAGACTGACTTTTTTGTCAATATAAATTCCTTCCAACTGGTAGAAAGCAGGAGTGTGCGTGGCATCAATTTCATCTTTTCTAAACACTCTTCCGAAGCTGAAAACCTTGAAAGGTGGTTTAATTTTTTCCATAGCACGAGGTTGTGTATTAGAAGTCTGAGTTCTTAGCAAAATGTCGCTTGTGATATATAGACTGTCCTGCATATCGCGAGAAGGGTGATCTTTTGGCACGTTCACAAGTTCAAAATTGTATTTGTCGTAGTCAATTTCTGGCCCGTCAATTTGTGAAAAGCCCATCCCGTTCAAAATCTCTGCCATGCGCATAAAATCTATAGATATCGGATGAAGAGCACCGACTTCCTCTTGGTTCAAATCAAGCGTGACATCAATTTTTTCTTTCATCAACTTTTCTTCAAGTTCAGCATTCTGCAAAAATACTTCCTTGCTAGAAATCATCCTTTCAGCCTCTTGTTTTGCGGTGTTCAGAAGTTGACCCATTGCTTGTTTTTCTTCTGGACTGACTTCTTTCATAAAGCGGAAAAGTTGAGTAATCTTTCCATTTTTCCCCAAAATCTCTACACGCAAATTTTGACACTCAGCACTTGTGTCAATTTTGTTCAAAGTATCGGTCGTGTATTTCAAAATTTCTTCGATTCTTTCTTTCATAACAGCTCCTTGTTAAATCAATCTTTATTTGCAATAAAATACATAAGTGGCATTTAAAAAACTCGTCCTAACATTAGGACGAGGGAGTTCTCGTGGTACCACCTAATTGCGCTCACAAACTTCGCTTTTCTTTGTTCTCTTCACTGCGTTTCGCGAACATCAGCTTATGCCGAATGTTGCTTATCCCACTCGTGTCACACGACACTCGCGGGAACCCTACATGAGTCCGTTCTTAATCGTTCGCTCATTAATTCGCGAACAACTTTTTCACTTGTTTGTTCGCTTGTCCCACTCGTGTCACACGACACTCGCGGGGAAACTTAATGAGTAAAATGATTAAAACTTTAAAGATACGCGATAATTTTATTTGTGAACCTTCATTACATTTTCACAGTTTTGTCTGGCGACCCTTAATCACATTTAGCTTTGTTTAAATTCTATGATATTGTTGTGTGATCATGATATTTTAATCAACTGTACACAAACAATCATCGAGCAAAATGCGTTTACCGAGCGCGACTCAGATGCTGAAATTCACTTTCAGTTTGAACATAAGTGTCTTTCTTCCAACGAACACTCTCTCAGAATGAAAACTGAATGCTACTTACACACCGTCACAGTCTTTATTCATGCAAATTAACTTTGCATAATAATGTTATCATTTTAAATTTTTTTTGTCAAGGGAAATATTGAAATAGGATAATTATTATTTTTTATAATTACAAAAATATTTAAAATAAGATATTTATAAGGTATATATAATT
>CAMLYK010000013.1 GCA_946491735.1 uncultured Clostridia bacterium
AAATTATAAAATATTTATTTAAGAATCATAATCGAAAGGGATTTTATTTTTCTTTTCACCAAGCAGGTTCATGATATACCCGTCTTCAACTTTGCACCACCATTTTGGATTGTTTTTAGGTAATTCGTCCAAAATATCTTTATCAGGGCATTTCCCGTCTTTGACTAATTCTAAATCGGAAATTTTAATATCCAAAAAGATATCGTTTTTTAGAGATCTTATATTTTCTTCAGAGGAGAAGTCAAATGTCGGATCTGCGAATTTAGGATCAATAAAACAAACATAAAAAGTATTATCCCTAATCTCAGGCAAAATGATTGTGCCGACCATACCAGCATAAACTCCCTGCGAATTATAATATTCATTGTCATTAATAACCTTAACTTCATCATATTCTTTCATCTTGATATCCTCCTAAATGAGTATTTAGTTTTAATTTCCCATTAGGGAATATAGTATAAGCCGTTTTAAGTGGATAAATATTATTGATTTTTTCATTAGCACCGGGCATATCTACATTTATATTAATTTGTACACCATATTGAAAATGTTCTCTAATAAGGTAATTACCTTTTGAAAAATTTTCTTTTGTTTTCATATAGAGAATTTCAAAAAAATTGTTATAATTATCATATCCCATTGCATTAATCCATGATGATTTTTTTATTAATTGTATATAACTCTTTATTTTCTGGGATGATTAATTCAATATCATCAATTTTTGGATTGTTTATTGCTAATTCTTTGCAGTGGCAATGTGGATGATATAATCCTCGTTTGCTCAATGGTGTTTGAGTAAATGAAGTGTTTGAATAGTTGAATCGGTCTGGTTTTTTGTTCGCTTCGTTTTTGAACCAGCAATGATTTACAGTGACACATCTCCAACAATGAGGATATGTAATATTTTCATCAACACCAGTTGAATATGGAAAATCTTCTATTGTCCATCTAGATAGATTATCTTCCACTTCAATCCATTGACTAAAACTGGCATTGATCAAATCAGTATATTCATCCAGTATACGCATATTATATCATAACTCCTTTAAATATTAAAAGTACTTTTATTAAAAATATAATAAAACGTATTGATTAAATCTAAAAGCTGACAATATTATACAAATACTATTGGAATTGGAGAAGACGATTAGCAGGTGCAATGTCTAACATATATAATTTAACCTAAAATGTGCCTAAAAAGTTTAAAACACAAATTGTAGCATAATTTAATAAAAAAACACCACTATATTTAGTGGTGCCGATGGTTGCAGGAGTTGGATTTGAACCAACGACGGCGTCGCAACGCTCGTTTTTACTTAATTGCTCGTTATATTTCGCAATTTGCGTTTTTTTACTCGGTTGCTTCTTTCCCCTTCAAAACTTTGTTTTGCGGGGGCCCCACCCGAAGGTCGTTTGTTATAATAAAAAATCCCAACCAAACTTGGTGGTTCAGTTGGGTACAAATTGGTTGCGGGGGTTGGATTTGAACCAACGACCTTCGGGTTATGAGCCCGACGAGCTGCCGTGCTGCTCTACCCCGCGATATAGAACTATATTTATTTTTACCATATATTATGAATTTTGTCAATAAAATTCTTTGAATTTGTTGCAAATTTTGACTTTTTTTGTAATTTATTGTCAGGTGGGTCTTTATTTTTTTATGTTTTACTATAATAATTAATGCACTTTGGAGGTTATAATGATTGTAGACAAATACAAAACTATTATGGTAAACGAAAATAAAAATGGGGAAACAAGACTGTATCCAAATACTAATGCAGATATCATTTCTGAAATTATTCCGGATGCTTTGGAATATGTTAGGAATCATAGTCTAAAATTTGAGAATGGGACATATCTATGTGGATTAAATGGGGTAGATATAGAGATTTTTCCTAGTTCCAATTTGAAGGTATTAATCAAGGATTGGAAAGAGGAATATTATTGCGAAAGTGGCATTTGTGTTGAGTGTTAGAAGATTTATGTATTTTTCGGATACAAAAACAAAAATCACGTGATTTGCACGTGATTTTTCTAATCTATATAAATTCTAAAAATCGTCATCGTCGTCATCAGCATTGAGTTTTGCCATATAGTCGTTTCGTATTTTAATGTCATAGAATACTTTTGCTTCTTCAAACATTCTTCTTTGGATGTATTGACCGTGCACACGAGTTGTATCATAACATTTTGCTTCAAAATATCTTGTCATTTTAGTTTTCAATACGGCGTTTGGTTCAAACGTTTTGATGATGACTTCGCCTTTATCTTTGAACGATGTCAATTCTTCAGGATAAGCGATAGGTCGTGAAATGGTCTGTTCACTATAGGATGTGGTCTCTTTCCCGTCGGGACCTATGCTACGATTTGGAGTAGTTTTTGTGATGGTTTTCTTTCCTAACAATTCACTGAATTCTTTGTTCGTCGTAGTATCTTCTGAAGCGATGTAGACATTGATAGGGCAGTTGTCTTTGATACTTTTTGCTTCTTCTTGCCCATAAACTTGGTATAATTGGCTATATGATTGTACGCACAATTCAAAATATATCCCTCTTGAACGTCCTACTGCCATAGATGATCCGAACTCAGGGAATTTAGGCATGTTGCCAAACTCGTCAAGCATAAAGTATACGTGGCGTTTCAATTCTCCACCCAAGTTTTGAGCCTTGTCAACCAAACGTTTGTACAACTGAGTGACGAACAAAATAGCTAGTGGATAACGAATACGAATTTCATCTGGAATGATCAAGAATATTGCAGTTGGTCTATCGTCGATCGTGGTGAAGTCCACCTCAGTATTGCTCACTAAGAAATCAATACCAGTATCACTGAATAGAGCCATTTTCCCAGACACGAAACCCATGTAGTTTTTAGAGGTCGTTTCAGCGTTTTGTAAGGCTGCAGAAGCCAATTCTTGAACTTGACTAAATTTGTCACGATAACTAAACAAATATTTCTTTAAAGTGGCGAATGTATCTCTTCCTGAATCGGTCGTATTACATATTTTGTAGACATTGTATAGATTGTACTTTTCTCTTGTCATGCCCAATTCTGGAATTCGACTGTCTTCAAGCATCGCCAACATTACAGCATGAATCAAGCGCTGAGCGGTCTGTTCCCAACTTGGATCCTTTGTTGATTCAATAGGAGCAAGCGTGCTGACGATGTCTTTTAGTGAAGAATAGGTGTTATCTTGCAATGAGCGCGCTTCTACACGCATATCATTTTCAAGCACAGCTTTGTCCGCATATGCTATCCCATTGAATTCAAACCATGTGGTCGAAGAATAGTCGAATGAGTGTTGTATGAGCAAATTATAGTTTTTAGGATTGTCGCCAGGAGGGTGAACCTTAACTTCTTTGTCTAGATTGAAACTGCGTTGATACATGTCATATGGATAAGATAGTGGATTCCATTGAAGCGAAGTAAATGGGTCACGCAAATTGATAATCTTCACATCATAGCCTTCACTGCGAAATTTGTTTGAACATTTGTCATAAAGTTCGCCCTTTGGGTCGGTGATGACAAAAGAAGGTTTTGCGCTGGTCATACTCATCAACTGCAATGATGGGACAACAAAACGCGAAGTCTTACCTGATGAAGTGGTACCTACGACTAAAGTGTGAATAGGTTTCACAAAATTGATTTCCATATTGTTGCCACGCTGCTCAGCACGCACAAGAATACCATCCGTTTTACACGATCTGATAGAAGATAGCGTGTTGTAATTGAAACCTTTGTTTTTCTTCAAAACATCTTCTGAGACAAAGTCGTTATCAAAAAATTCTTGAGTGTCATGACCTTTTGAATCCTTGACTTTGTCAATGGCTTTGCTGGAAGTGGGCTTTTTCCCGTCAGCCAGTTTCATCAGATCAAAGGCAATGAACAGTCCCACTCCTATAAAAACGAATATATAAGGTAGGCCAGATTGAGCATATCTAGGATTGAATGCAATTCGACCATCTTGAACGTATGTGATAATAATCACAGAAACTAAGAATACAACAATTGATACTATTATATATTTTAAAATTTTCTTACCAAGTGTTTTCATATATAAATTTCCTTTCGTTTATGATAAAAAATTTTATAAGATTAGTCAAGTATTTTTAGAAAATATAAAATAGAATAAGATATATAATATAAATAACATATTACCGCTTATCGTAATTGATTATGAATTTATATGAAAATAGTAATTGCTTTACAATATTTATTGCGGTAAAAGAGCAATTTAAAAACAAAATTAAAAAGTTTTAAAATATAATCATATACTATGTTTTAATTTTTGTAAATTATTTAATTTAATTAAAAATAAAGGTAATATAGTAAAATAAATAATTAATAATGCATATAATGCATAATATTTCAGATTTAAGAAAAAATATTATTGCATGTATTAAATAAAAAAATAAAAAAAATTTAAAAATATATGTAAAATTAGTTGATTTTAATTTTTTAACTTGTTATTATTATGTCATATTATAGCACAAAATATGAATTTTGTGAGATACAGGGGGAAAATATGAATTTTTTGTTAAGTACTATGTTGAATACTGCAAATGTGCCAGGTTGGTTGCAAACTATATTGAATGCATTGACTAACTTTATCAACCCAATTTTGATTGTGGTGTCAGTTGCTGGTATTGTGTATGCTATTGTCGTAGGTATTCGTTTTGCCAAAGCGGATGACAAGAATGAGCGTGAAGAGGCTAAACAAAAATTGATTTATGTAATTGTAGGTATTGTGGTTACCATTGTATTGATTGCATTGTTCTATTTCTTGAGACATGCTATTCAAACAGGTTTGATCAATTTCAGTTCTTGGTGGGAAACATCATATTAAAATCAAAAATCTATCTTCGGATAGATTTTTTTTATTGCAAAAATCAATATTTCAAATAATGAGCAAGAAAATATTTTTGAATTATAATACTGCAATCAAGTTATTAAGAGATATAAAGATATTTAAAATATTTGGTATTTCTTGTAAAATTTGATATAATAACAATAATTTCAAAAGGAGGGATTATGGCGGGAGCCTTTGGCGGAGATGATGATATCTATGATGATGAAGAGAACATTGAAGCGAACGCTGATGATCTCGAAAATGAACAAGTTAATGAAATTGTATATGAAGAAGAGGATGAAGAGGACGAAGATTTAGAGGAGGAAGAAGAGGAGCTAGAAGAAGAGACCGAGCAACTCAGCAGACAGGAACTCAACAGATTGAGGAAGGCGGAAAAAAAATCTGTAGAAAATAGGTTGCAAAGAATACGTTTGCGTGCTCCTTATAGGTTCTGGCCACATTTTACTATCCAGGAGAGAGCGTTTTTAAGAAAGGCTAGAAAACAACACCCAAAACAAGTGGCTAGAATATTTGCCTTGATGGCTGCCAGAAAAGAAGTCTTTAGAGCTAAAATTAAATCCATAATTGGACCAGCGTTGCCAATTGTATTGATTGTGCTTGCAATATTGTTAATAATATTGGTTTTTGCTGCTGTCATAGATTCAATATTTGGTGGTGGGAGTAGTGGTGAAGATGGTGCATCTACGCAATTTGGGGTGAGTGGAGAAGATTTTTATGGCTGTAGAGTGGTATATACAGATGAAGAGCAAGCGCAGATTGAAATAATTGAAAATTATATCGAGGTCCTAAAGGGTTCGATTGAATCGATTGAGATGCAGAGTTTGGATATCACAATAGAGCTTCCTGCGGATGATTACAATTTTGACGAATTTAATGAAGTTGATTTTTCATCCAATTATACTGAGGCATATGCGGTGCTCAATTTGATGGTAGATGAAGTTTACAATTATGATAATGATTCAACTGGTGATAGTGGAACTGGATTAAATCTGATGCAGAAAATAGACGGTATTGAATATTTTGGATTTGATACTAATCTATTGAACAATCTGTCTAGTTTGATTGCGGGGTATATCAATGATAATGACCTTTATGCTATAGATGGTGAAGATGCTGGTGTGGAAGATCAAAATACAGAACAGACTATAACTAGCGGAATAAGTAGTTATTTTGCAGGAGTGAGTGGCGTCAGGACTGAAAAATTATTCATGAAAGATTTTATCTTTGAAAATTCATCTGACATGATGAGAGGAATTGGCGAAGAAAATTATATAGCACTTATATTCATGCCAAAGAATCAAGTGCAATTCAATTATTTTTCATTCTTGATAGATAGCACAGATTTCAGCAATTTCAATATGTATATTCAGAGCGGAGAACAGACGATCAATCTTTCATCCAGCGAGTTTACTTCGGCAGAAGATGGGGAAAATCCAATCTACTTGTATGAATCCGCTTCTAATTTAAACGTGACAGCAGAAACATATCAAAATATCAGTACGAGCAATTTATCATATCTAGCGAGCGAAATGTCATTAATTGATATTGTGAATGGAGAGCTGGATTATAACATCTATTTGACAACTAATTCGTCTCAAGATGGTACGACATATCTGACATGGAAAGAAGATGGAGTAATAGCATATTTTGAAAGTGGGGTGCCATTCACTTTTGTCGAATGGGAAACACAATGGAATTAAATATTTAATTAAAATAAAAGGCAAAATTAATTGCTTTTTATTTTTTTGTAGAATTTTGAAGCATTTTTTATTAAAATTTTTGATAATTATTTTTATATTAAATTGTGTCAAAAATATGAATTTTTTGTATGTTTTATTTGATTAATTTGTCTTTTTAGTATATAATATATCTATAAATCTAAGGAGAAATAGATGTTAAATACCGTTCTTGGCTTTATTGGGAGAATTCTTTACCCTATTTTTAGTGTAATATACACCTGTATTGATATTTTGCAGGGCATATTTGGTGCGTTTGCTGGAATAGACCCAATCATATATGATGGCACCGTTATCGGAAGTGGTAACACAGGTTTGGAAACAGACAGCGGTATTGTATATTATCTATTGACTTCTGATTTGGTTATAAATATGTTCTTTTCTATGCTCGCTTTGGCAGTGATATTATTGTTGGTATTTTTGGTTATGGCTTTTATACGAAACGTATATGCCGCTCAGCCAAAGTCATGGAAGGACATTGTAGGTTCGGCAATTAAGGGTATTGGCAATTTTATCATAATACCTGTTGCGGCAATTTTGGGTGTATGGCTTGGCAACATTGTTCTTCAAGCCATCAATGGAGCCACCTCTCAAGAGGGCTCTACACTCAGTCTATCTAGACAATTGTTCTTGTGTTCGTCATATAACGCAAATAAATTGCGAAATGGAGATATGACGCTAGATGAAAATACTATTAGCAATATTGCGAATTTCTGTTCGAGTTATGATATAGTGGTTGACACCAATCAGACTGATCCAAATTATTATGCAGAATGCATTGATCAAGCGTATGGTGCGGGTGCACCAATCAACACGTGGGGTCAGGTGGATACCTATTATACTTTGTCTGATATTAATTATTTGATATTGGCAGCAGGTGGTATATTCATATTATATGTTTTAGGCGCAATATCGTTTGGAATGGTGAAACGTCTGTTTAAACTGGTCGTGCTCTTCATAATCAGTCCGGTGATGTGCTCAATGTATCCGATTGACAACGGTAATGCAACTAGCAGTTGGCGTTCTAACTTTTTGAAAACGACTATCAATGCTTATGGTGCGGTGGCGGGAATGAATTTATTCTTCGCAATCACTCCAATAATTCAAAGTGTCGATCTTAGCACGGTCGTTAATGATCAGTTGGGGCTCACTCAATTGTTGCTCGTGATTGCTGGATTGTATATGGTCAAAGATCTTATTGATATGATCAGCAATTTGATTGGTGCAGAGGACGCGTATGGCAGTGGGGCTGCCTTGATGGGAAATGTCAGAAAGAGAGTTGGAAATGGACAAAAACGTGTCGGCAAAGCAGTGGTTGGCGTATCAGGAGCTTTCTCTAGAGCTATAGGTGCAGCTAAGGGTGCAGGAGAAGTAACTGAAGAGGGTGAAAGCAAAAAAGGAAGAGCAAAAGCATTCTTCAAATCGCTTGGCGGAAGTATGGTTTCTGGCGTCGTTGGTAAAAAAGATGATAAAGGCAACAGAACGGGTGGTTTGCTAAATACAGTTGGTAAAAAATTGTTCAACACGGATGATTACCAAATGAACAGCGGAGCAGCAAGAGAAGAAGGAATTAAAGCGGGTAAAAGAGATGCCGCAAGAAGTAAATTAAACAATATATATTACGATGAATCGCGAGATGAATATTATGCTGAAGAGGGAGGTACGATTCGAGATGCTACAGGCAGAAGAATCCCAAAAGTGCGTAAATATTCTAAAGAGGAAGTACAAGAACTTGAAAGAACTGCAGGAATTTATGATTCAGGCAGAACGAGTGTCGCTAAAAGTCATGGAGGCAGATCTGCAGAAGATTTAGATAGCGATATTGCACTATCAAAAGAAGTGACGACAGCGAGCAAATCATATGAAAGAGCAGAACGAGAATGGAATCAAGCTTTGGCTACGGATAGTATTATTGTCAATGGGGCGGAAGTTAAATTGTCTGGAGCGGACTTGGATGATTTCAGATCGCGTAGGCAAAGTGGACAGTTGTATTCAGGCAATGACTTGTCAGAAGATTATATCTTCACACAGAGAAGTTCGGAATTTCAAAAAGCGAATGGCTCTTTGCCTCCATCTGTAGAAGAAAATATTAGAAATGAAGCTAGGAATATCGTAGCAACTAGACAAGCAACTAACCAAGCAGTTGAATCATATCAAGCAACCAAGCAGAATTATAAAGAATTGGCTGATGCTCTAGCGCAAGCGATGGAAAAAGCTAATAAAGATAAGAAAACAGACTTTGTTGAAATTGATAAATCTAGCATTGACAACTTCAAATCGGCTGTCAGTTCCGCATTGAGCGAAAACAAACAGACAGACAAAGATGTTGTTAAAACTATGAAAGAACAAGTGGATACTGTCTCAGCCTTGAAAGATACTATTGATAAAGTGGTTGTAAAAGAAATTAGAAATGCCGCTAAAAAACTTGCCAAAGATACAGAAAATGATAAACCAAACAAAAGTGGAGCAATATAAATAAAGGGGTAAAATGATTAGATATATTCCGGGTAAAACCAGGGTCAAAACTGAATTTTTGAAAAATATTACGTTTGGAGATATTAATCTCGCTATTATTTGCCTCGCATTTGCAATCGTAATCATCGCGAGCAATCTATTCAGAATTAACGGAGTGGATTATCGTTGGTATGCTTTGATTGCATGGATTGCGATCAGCGTCGTCATGTATCTTCCTATTGATGATGGCTTGAGATTGTACAGTTCGGTTGGACTTATAATTCGTTTTGCTGCGTTCCCTAAAAAATATATCAAATCAACTCTTGGGAAGAAACGGGGCATGGCTCCTATGGAAAAATTGACTCCTTTCTTCAATATAGAGGTCGGTAAATATATCAATTTCGGCGACTATTCTGGTATGGTCATTGAAATTCAACCAGTGGCATTGGATTTGATGCAGGAGGATGCTCAAGATGCTGTAATTTACACGTTTAGCAAAGCATTGAAACGAATTTCACAACATCAGCGTGCCAGTCTTATCAAGACGGTTAAGCCAATGAGATTTGATATATTCTTAAAAAACGATGATGTCAAATACAGTCTATTGAATGAGCTTTATGAAGCTGGACATTATACAGATGCAGAGATTGACGCTCGTTCATTAATATTTAGAGAGCGTGTGGAAATATTGAACAATGCTATTAGAGCAGAACCAATATTGCAAAATCATTTTTATCTCGTTTTGTACGGTCAAGATAAAGTCAATCTTGAAGATACTGCTATTGGTATAATCAATGATATGGGAACTGGGCAATATACGATCAGTGCAAATATCTTGACAGAAAACGATTTGATCAGTTTCTTGAAATCAAATTATCAATCAACATTCTCTGAAAATGAAATTGATGGTTTGGCACCTAGTCAGGTCAACAACTGGGTAATGCCAGATAGAGTCAATTTTAAAGTGGCACGTGTTGAGATTGACAAGAAAATGTATAAACAAATGGTCATTACCGATTATCCTTTGGAAGTTGGCAATGGTTGGGCTTTCCCAATATTCGATCAACTTGGTACAAGAGTTATCATGAACATTATGCCTGTTGATAAGGAAAAAGGGGAAAAAGCCATTGACCGTGCCGTAATGGAAAAAGAAGCAAAATTGGATAGAACATATCGTTCGAGTGAAATTATAGAAAAAGAAGCGGATATAGACTCTTTGCAAACATTGTTGCGTGATTTGAAAACGAACAATGAGCAACTATATGATATCTCTATTCATTTGCGTGTGGAAGAAGAAAACAGAAAAGAAGTGCGCAATGTTTTGAAACAGTACGGCTTTAAATATTCAGATTTGTTTGGTAGACAGGTGGATGCATTTGTGTCATCTAGTGTGAACAGGATTGATACTTTGAAACATTTTTATCGCAGCATGCCGTCTACGACTATCGCATCTTCATTCCCAATGGTAGACTCTATTATGCAGGACCCAGCAGGATTTTGTATCGGTCAATCATCATCTAGCGGTTATCCAGTGTTCATTGACTTCTTTACTCGTGACTCAAAGAAGGGTCGTATCAATAGTAACATGATGGTTATCGGTAAATCTGGATCAGGAAAATCATATGCTACAAAAGCAATTTTGACAAATCTGGCAGCAGATAGGACAAAGATGTTCATTCTAGACCCAGAACAAGAATATGACAAGATGACAAAAAATTTGGGTGGAAAAGTTATCGACGTAGGTTCTAACACTTCGGGTATTTTAAATCCATTTCACATTATGGCTTCGCTTGAAGATTTGGATGCAGCAAACGATGAAGGTGATGTTGATGACAAGAGCATTGATGAATTGGTGAATAAAGGTAGCAATAAAACATTCTTTACTCATCTACAGTTCTTGGAACAATTCTTCCGTGCGATATTGGAAGGAATCAGCTCGGACGCCTTTGAAACCTTGAACACTTTGGTTGTTGAGCTGTACAATAAAAAAGGAATCAACGAAAAAACGAATATTGGTAAATTGAAGGCAGAAGATTATCCTATATTTGACGATTTATTCAAATTGATCAAGGACAAATTGAAGACAGTAAAAGATGCCTTTTATAGAAACAACTTGCTCATTCTTGAAACTTATATTCAAAAATTTGCTACCGGTGGACGAAATTCGGACTTGTGGAACGGACCAACGTCTATTTTGACAGACGAAAATCTTATTACATTTAACTTTCAGACATTGTTTGCAAGTAAAAATAATAGATTGGCTAATGCGCAAATGTTGTTGGTGTTTAAATATCTAAACAATGAAATCATTAATAACAAACGATTCAATGAGCAGTATGAACAGCGTACTGGCAAGAAAATCGCAAGACAAGTCGTCATTGCAGTCGATGAAGCACACATGTTCATTGACCCTGACAGCCCAGTCGCTTTGAACTTCATGGCTGAAATGGCTAAACGTATTCGTAAATATCAGGGTATGCAGATAGTTATTACACAAAACATTAAAGACTTCTTGGGAACTCCAGAAATTCAACGTAGATCAGCGGCAATCATCAATGCTTGTCAGTATAGCTTGATATTGCAGTTGGCTCCTAATGATATGGCGGATCTGTTGGAGTTGTATAAATCAGCGGGAGGTATCAACAAGCGTGAGCAAGAAGGTATTGTGACCGCTCCTCGTGGTAGAGCGTTCTTCATCACTGGACCTATGGATAGATCATTTATTGATATTATCGCTTATGATAATGCTCGTTACATTATGGGAGAGGCTGGTACGTTTTAGTATAGATTTTAAATAATAGAAGGATGCATAATCCTTCTTTTTTTGTTTGATATGTTTATGTGATTCAAAATTTAATTCTTTTTGTTTTCCTTTTGCAATTGAATAATATTTAATTATTATTACATACTAAATTTAGAGGTAAATATGGAGAGTAAAGGGATTGTCAGGAGAGTGGATGAGTTGGGTAGAATAGTTCTACCACGCGAGATGAGAAAGATGCTCAATGTTAGAGAAGGCAGCAAATTGGAAATAGGAATTGTCGATGGCAACAAATTTTTGCTGAGCAAATACAGTGACATGGTTTCACTAAAAGAATATAGTGATGCTGTTGCCAATGCTATTTCTGTCAGCATTGAGCATGATGTTTTGATTTCTGATATGGAAAAAGTTTTGTCATCTAGCAAGAAAAAATACATAAATAAAGAGTTGACTGAAGAAGTGCAAGAATTGATTTACAAAAAAGAAATCGTCATCAAGAAAAAAGATGATGGCAGTGAGATGTTGAACTTTTTTGTCAATTCAGAAAATGAATTTTCTTGTCAATTGATAGTGCCTATTATAAAATACGGAGATGCTATTGGTGCAATAATAATTTTGGCGTTAGAAAATAAATGTTTTGATGACAGCAGTGTTAAAATTTGTAAAGCTTTTAGCAAATTTTTGAGTGACCAAATTTCATAAATTTAATTGAATTTTAAATGTGTGTTAAAAAATTTTGTAATTTAAAATTTTTATGTTATAATATTTATTATGAATTTAAAAAAATTATCTGTAATTAATTTAATTTTAGCAATAATTGCTATAGTTTTACTTTTGATTTTATCTTTATTGAGTGTGCTGGCTTTTTCAATAGTGCTTTCTTTTACAGCTATTGCAGGGAAAACGTTACCAAACTGGCTTCCAATCATTGTATTGTTCAATTGTTTGCTGGCAATTATAATATTGGTAGGAGAGATACTTAGTTTTAAACGTAAAAAAGCGGGTAAAATAATTTTGCTTGTCTCTACTGTACTTACACTGATTTTACCTATTGCGTTTTTCGCAATTTTGGGTTTTAGTATAAGTTCATTAGGATTTTTTATCTTGCTATTAATTCCTACTATAATACTAATTTTTGTGACGATCTTAGCGTTTAAAATTGACAAAATGAACAATAATTTAGAAAAGGAGAATGTGTGAATAAAGTTGTTTTAGTAGGGTGTGGAAATGTTGGAATGAGCTATGCTTATAGTTTGGTTAATTCTGAGAGCAAAGTTGATGAATTGATTTTGATCGATATCAATAAAGCCAAAGCTGAGGGCGAAGCATTGGATTTGATGCACGCATCATCTTGTTCAAAACGAAAAATCAATATAAAAGCAGGGGATTATTCCGATTGTGAGGATGCTGATATTGTATGTATATCTGCGGGTAGAAATCAAGATGTGGGCGAAACTCGTATGGATCTAATTGAAAAAAATCTTGAAGTATTTAAATCAATTATCAGTGAGATAAATAAGACAAATTTTAACGGCATCTATCTGATAGCGACCAATCCGCTAGATGTCATGACATACGTCACGATGAAATTATCCAATTTCCCTTCATACAAGGTGATAGGCAGCGGAACAACTCTTGACACTGCAAGACTACGATTTTTGATCAGTGAACAACTTGAAATGAATCCGAAAAATATTCATGCATATGTGATTGGAGAGCATGGTGATAGCGAAATGATTCCATGGAGTGTGGCTAGAATTGGACTAAATAGCGTGGATAAATATCTAAATAAAACTGCTAAAAATAAAATTTTGAAAGATGTCAGAAATAGTGCATATGAAATCATAAAGAAAAAGGGTAACACGGCTTATGGAATAGGTATGTGTTTGAAAAATATCACGGATGCAATTTTTGATAATGCGAACACAATATTCACGGCTTCCACTTACATTGAAAAATTCAAAACTTGTGTAGGCTATCCTGTGATAATAAATAGGTCAGGGATTAGGGGCTATACTGAATTGAATTTGACGAAAGAAGAACAACAAGATTTCCTTAAATCTACAAATATCATAAAAAATACTATCAAACAATTAAAATTTTAAATTAAATAAAAAATTTAATAAATAATAAAAAATTTAAAAAAACTAACTATATTTAGTTTTTTTATTTATTTTATTTTTTAATCATGAAAAAAATAGATATATTTAAAAAGATGTATTTAATTTAATAAACATTTTAAGAGTGATTTAATTTGACAAAAAAATAAAAATATTTTATCATTTTATAAACAAAGGAGATATTATGGATAAAAAATTTGAATCGCTTTTCACACCGTGGAAAATCGGAAATCTTGAGATTAAAAACCGTATTGTGCTCTGTCCTATGGGAGGGACTTCACTATTCGGTTGGATGGAACCTCATCATTTGGATAAAGACGCATGTGATTTTTTCATGGATCTAGCAAAAAATAATGTGGGACTAATTATCCCAGGTATTGCTCCACTAAAAAATTTGATAGGTGGACAATGGCTGTACAAGAAAAAAAGCATGTTTAAAAAACTAAAAGAATATATGGAAGAATTTCATAAAACGGGTGCGAAGATGATTGTGCAGTTGACTGCAGGATTTGGTAGATCTTTTTCAATTCCTAATTCATTGGCACCAATTGCGAAAAACAAATTTTTGTCAACTATATTGAAACCAATTATAAATCTACCTTATCTGTGTGCTTCTCCTAGCAAATTGCCATCTCGTTGGCTTGAAGATTATGAATGTAGAGAGATCACAATAAAAGAAATTAATGATATGATCAAGGCATTTGCACTCACATCAAAACTTTTGAAAGATGCAGGAGTGGATGGTGTCGAAATTCATGCTGTTCATGAAGGATATTTGTTGGATCAATTCACTCTTGAATATACTAATCACAGAACAGATGAATATGGTGGTTCATTTGAAAATCGATATCGTTTCCCAGTTGAAATTGTTAAGGCTATCAAGGCTGAATGCGGACAAGATTATCCTGTCACTCTTCGTTATTCGGTGGTGAGCAAAACTCGTGATTTCTGCGAAGGAGCGTTGCCGGGTGAAAAGTATACTGAAATTGGTAGGGATATGGCAGAGAGCGAAAAGGCAGCGAAATATCTTCAGGACGCTGGATATGATATGTTGGATGCGGATAACGGTACATATGATGCTTGGTATTGGGCTCATCCACCGCTTTATATGCCAAAAAATTGCAACCTTGATGACGTAGCTCACATTAAAAAATTCGTAGACATTCCTGTGGTGTGTGCGGGCAAAATGGAGCCTGAAACAGCTTCAAAAGCAATAAAAGAGGGCAAGATCGATGCTATGGGTGTGGCTAGACAATTTTTGACTGATTCACATTGGGTGACAAAACTGATGGAGGACAGGTTAGAGGACATTCAACCATGTATATATTGCCACAATGCTTGTCTAACAATGGCGCACTACAAAGGGGTTGCTAATGATCAAAGCATGGGAGATTCAAAACACATGTCTAGGTGTGCGTTAAATCCTATGACTATGGATGGTGGCAAGTATGACATTATCCCTGCAAAGAAGAGCAAAACTGTAGCAGTCATTGGCGGTGGTGTTGGAGGAATGGAAGTGGCTAGAATTGCCACCATTCGTGGACACAAGGTGACCATTTATGAAAAAACTGACAAGTTAGGTGGAGTGTTCATTCCTGCTGGCAATATGTCATTTAAAATACAGGATAGAAAATTATTGGACTGGTATCGTAGACAGATTGAGAAATTGAATATTGAAGTGAAATACAATACAGAGATAAAAGATCTATCTGAACTCAATGCGGACGAAATAGTAATTGCCACTGGGTCAGTTGCGAAAAAATTGAATATTAAAGGAATTGAAAACGCAATTGAGGCGATCGACTTTTTGAATAAGACAAAAGATGTTGGCAATCGAGTGGCAATAATAGGTGGAGGGTTGACAGGATGCGAAATTGCTTATGAATTGAGCCTCAACAAAAAGAATCCGATTATTATTGAAGCGAAACAAGATCTCATGGCTGTTCGTGGGCTGTGTCTTGCCAATTCGTCATATTTGCGAGATTATTTCAAACATAATAATGTCCCTGTATATCTAGAAAGCAGTGTAAAAGAGATAACAGAAGATTCTATAACAATAATAGATAAAGAAGGCAATGAACATGTTGAGAATGTCGATAGTATAATTTCATGTATTGGTTATAATCCTAATCCTATAGCAAAAGCAGGTAAACATGTTCACATAGTAGGTGATGCACTGAAAGTTGGCAATCTACGTACTGTCGTTTGGCGCGCTTGGGAAGTGGCTGAAAAAATATAGAAAAAAGACACTAAATTTTAGTGTCTTTTTTATTATGTTCCCGTCCCTTGATAACGCCTCAAACTGCAATTGAAGAATATCAAACATGGAATTAAAAACAGCATTCCTAGCAGTGGAGATATTGCACATAGCCACATTGGAATTGATCCTGTCCCAAGTAAAAAGGATAAAGGCAAATAATTAAAACAGGCAACAGGAATTATAAAAGTAAAGATTCTAGTCAACCATTTGTTATAAATATTCAATGGATAATATGCTAATTCTTTGCTACCATTTGTGATAATGTTGATAAATTCTAAATTTTCTATTGTGTATACGCTGATACCTGCAGCCACCAACATCAAACTGAATATTACTACACATCCACACACATAAGCAGAAATTAAAACTAATATTTTCAGCATATTCCATTCAACATTTATATTGATAATTGCAATTACGCTCAAAATAATTCCAAGAATGATCCTACCTAATTTTGAAAATTCAATTTTTGCTCCGAACAATTGATAATGTATGCTTACTGGACGGACAAGTAGTCTATCAAGAGTACCTGTTTTAATTAGATTAGGGAATTCATCATATCCTCTAGCAAATGTTTCAGTTACAGCGAATGTGGTCATCACAATGCCAACTAGCAAAAGAGAATCGTAAAAGGTCCAACCCGCAACCGTATCAAATCTTTGGAACAACAACCATATTCCCAACACCTCTGCAACAAATACTAAAATTTGAGCAAAGGATAAGAGAAACATATTTGTTTTATATTCAAGAGAAGATTTTATATGCATTTTTATATATTTTTTATACAACATTTTAACCTCCCTGAATGATTGTCTTTTTTAGTGCATTCTTTATTAATAGTTTACCTATGACGATAGTAATCAATAACCATATTAAACTAATTCCAATCTGAATCAATCCGTGAGTTATACTAATGTTGCCAATATATATTCTAAATGGTAAATCGGATATATATCTGAATGGTAAAAAATTTAAAACATTTTGAATAGCACTAGGCATTAAAGGAATAGGTATTATTGCTCCACCCAATAGGTTTGCAATTGTAGCTACAATTGTTGTGGTACCTTTAGGTGAAAGCGTGACAAATGTTAGATATATTGAGAACATTGATATTGAAACACACAGCAATCCTCCAATAATTAAACTGATTATGAACAGGATAAACGCTGTAAAATTCACAGGCATGGACAGAGCATAATTGGTAGGTAGCAAACTTGCTATCACTATTATAGGCAAAAATCGTAGCAGGGTAGATGCAAGTTTTTCTCCTAAATACTCGGTAAACCATTGATTGTATAAGTTGATTGGTCGAGTGAATTTGTAACAGACATTGCCATTAGCTATCTCGTAACCCGCCGATTTGTGTATGCCAGGAAATCTAAGTGCAAAAAATGATTGTCCTAACCATATGTAGCTTGCCATCTGAGTGATTGTAAAACCATCTACCGAATCAGAAGACATAAATGCCATATATAAACAAATATACATTATTCCCCAGAAGAACTGTGTGGCAATTCCGGATATCGCTTTTGCTCTATATTGCAACTCTCCTTTAAATTCCATTTTAAATATACTGACATATGTATTTTTCATATCACTTCTCCTGCAGTTCGTACTCTTTATAGAGCCGTGCTAAAATTTCATCTACGCTAAGGGAATTAACAGAAAAATCTATAATATCATATTCTTTGCTAATTTCATTGATAAAAGCTTTGGTGTGGAATTCGGTGTCTTTTTTTGTTTTGAATACTGCTACATTTTTATCATGTGAAATGAGTTCGTAACCATTTAATAATATTTTTTCATATGGTTTTGCAAATTCTACTTGTATGATTTTTTCATTTGCATATTTATTTTTTATTGTATCAAAACTTCCGTTATATAAAATTTGACCTTTTCCAATCAAAATAATTTTATTTGTCAGTGCTTCAATGTCATTCATGTCATGTGTGGTCAGAATTATTGTGGTATGCCAAACTTTATTTATATATTTAATAAAATCTCGAACAGCTAGTTTAGTGACCGCATCAAGACCAATTGTCGGTTCGTCTAAAAACAAAATTTTAGGTCGGTGCAATAAGGATGCAGCCAATTCACATTTCATCTTTTGTCCAAGCGATAATTGTCTTAACGGTCGGGGCAATAGTTGTTCGAGATCGAGTGCTTCATTTAATAATTTGAGAGTATCTTTATATTCGTCATCTTTTATTTTATAAATATCTTTTAATAATTCAAAACTATCAATGACAGGTACGTCCCACCATAATTGTGAACGTTGACCGAATACAACTCCGATATTTTTCACATATTCTTTTCTGTTTTTCCATGGAGTGTATCCATCAATGATGCATTCACCGGTAGTTGGGGTAAGTATGCCACTCATAATTTTGATTGTAGTGCTTTTTCCTGCACCATTTGGGCCAATGTATCCAACAATATCTCCTTCATCAATACTAAAATTGACATTTTTAAGTGCGTTGATAATCTTGTATTTTCGTTTGAAGAAGTTTAGAAATGTGGACCATTTGCCTGTTCTTTTTTCAGGTATTTTAAATTCTTTGCAAATGTTTTTAAATTCAATGATTTTTGTCAAATCTACCTCCTTATTTTGATTTTTGTTATAAGAAATCAATGATTAAGGTAAAATAAATTGAGCAAATTCTTATAAATTTATTTATTTGCATAAACACGAAAACATTTTATTTTAACACAGATTAATAGTAATGTCAATAAAATTTCATTTTTTTTGTAAAATATTGTAAAATATATATTTATGAGGTATAAAATTGACTTAAAGTTGAAGATGCTTTTATTTATATCAATATAATACTTGAATTATATATACAGTTTTATTAAAAACTTATTTGACAATAAGTATAATAAATGTTATAATCTAAACATGAATAAAAATGCCATTATTATTAGCAATATTATTATATCATCAAGTAATTGATGAGCGTTTTGCTGTGAGAATGGTAAATGTCAGCAAACGCTGGCATTTTTTAAAAATTATTTTGAACGAAAAATTTTGATATAATTATTTAGGAGATATTATGAAAAAAGAGAACGCAAATCTTAACTATGTGAAAATGGAAGAAGAAATATTAAAATTTTGGCAGGATAAAGATATTTTCAACAAAATGAAAGAAAAGAATAAAAAGACAGGTAAATATTTTGCCACTCTTGATGGTCCGATCACCGCCAATTACAATATGGGACTTCATCATGCATATGGTAGAACGTTCAAAGATGCAATGATTAAATTTGAAGCATTGTGTGGATGTGATCAGCATTTTCAAAATGGCTTTGATGCACACGGACTGCCTGTAGAAACAAGAGTAGAAAAAGAGTTGGACATTGACAGCAAGCGTGAAATTGAAAAATATGGAATTGAAAATTTCGTTCGTGAATGTATGAATACTGTAAAAAAGTACTCTGCAAGTCAAACTAAATCATCTATTCGTCTTGGTCAATGGATGAATTGGGACGATAGTTATTATACAAACAGTGATGAAAATATTACGTCTATATGGTATTTTTTGAAAGAGTGCCACAAAAAAAATTGGGTAAAACTTTCATATAAACCAATGCCATGGTGTACGCGTTGTGGAACAAGTCTTAGCGAACACGAAATGAGCGATGCAGATGTTTATAAAGATGTGACATGCTTGGCAATATTTTTCAAATGTCCAATAATAAATACTAATTATGATATGCTTGTTTGGACGACTACTCCGTGGACACTTGCGGCAAACGTTGCTATTGCTGTCAATCCAGAACTTGATTACAACATTGTGAAAATTAAATCTAGCGACAGAAATATTATTGTTTGTGCTAGTGCAATGAAAGTTTTGAAAGACGATGTGGTTGAAGTTTTAAAGACGGTTAAAGGAAACGAATTAGTTGGACTTGAATATGAAACTTGTTTTCCAGAATTGAAACCGCAACAGTTCGCTCATAGAATTGTGGCTTGGGATGCAGTTGATGCAACTGAAGGTAGTGGAGCCGTTCACATTGCGCCAGGCTGCGGAGCAGAGGACTTTGAATTGGGAAAAAAATTGGGACTAAATAATGTCATTCCTATAGATGAAGCAGGCAATTATTATGAAGATTTTGGTGTGCTCAAAAATATGAATGCAAACTGTGATGAAACTCGAGATTTCATATTTGATTTGATGAAACAGAGAGGTAAAACTTATTATACTCACAAATATACGCACAGGTATCCACATTGTTGGAGATGCAAACATCCACTGGTGTTCAGATTGATCAACCAATGGGTTATCAAAATGGATGAAATCAGACCAGAATTGATTAAAGCAATTGAGGACGTAGAATTTCAACCAGATTTCATGAAAAAACGTATGTTAGATTGGCTAAATAACATGGGAGATTGGGCAATTTCGCGTTCAAGATATTATGGTCTTCCATTGCCATTTTATCCTTGCAAGAATTGTGGAGAATTGACTGTCGTTGGCTCAATTGACGAGCTGAAAAAATTGTCAAGTGCAGAAGAGGTAGAAAAAATTCCGCATCTTCACAGACCATATATTGATAATGTTAAAATCACTTGTCCACATTGTGGTAGCAAGGTAGAGAGAATCAAAGAGGTAGGGGACGCTTGGCTTGATGCGGGCATCACTCCATTTAGCACAAATAAATATTTCACAGATAAAGAATTTTTCAATAAAAATTTCCCGGCAGAATGTGTGATTGAGGGCAAAGAGCAGATTAGGCTTTGGTTCTATTCTTTACTCGTCATGAGCGTGGTCATTACGGGCAAGGCACCATATAAAAAGATTGCGACCACTCCAATGTTGCTTGCTCAAGATGGGAAGAAATTGTCAAAATCTAGTCCAAATAATATTCCGCTAGATACCGCTTTTGAAGAGATTGGTGCGGATATTATAAGATACAATTTTGTCAACACTCCATTGATCAATGACGTCAAATTTGGGCGCGACACATGTGATGAAGTGAAAAGAAAATTATTAGGGCTTTGGAACGCATATATATTCTTGAACACGTATGCTTACATTGATAATCCCGACCTTACAGGTTACAAACCAAATGAAACTGATCTTTCATTCATTGACAAATGGCTGATCAATCGTGTAAATGAATTTACTGCCAATTCTTACACGGCATATTCGCATCAAAATTTTGGCGCAGTTGCCAAAGATTTTGAGGTATTGGTTGACGAATTGACCAATTGGTATATCAGGAATAATAGAAGAAGATTTTATAAAAGTGAAAACAACATTGATACAATGAACGCATATTTTTGTCTAAATTATGCTATCAAAAATATCAGTATGGCAATGTTTCCAATCATTCCATTCATCAGTGAATATTTATGGCAAAATGCAGTCCGTGCTTTAGATAAAAATGCTGCTGAAAGTGTGGCACTTAATGGATATATTTTGAATGAATTTAGCGTGAAAGATTTAGGTTTGACTCACAAGACTGATATTGTTAGAAATATTTTCACGTTGACTAGCAAATTAAGAAATGAAAATCAAATAAAAGTTAAACAGCCATTAAAAACATTGTATGTAAACGGAAATGATGATGTCGCTCAAGCAGTAGAGATATATAAAGACATGATAGAGAGTGAATTGAATATCAAAAATGTTGTCATGGAAAAAGACAATTCAAAATTCAATATTGAATTTTTAGTACTTGATTTTAGAAAGGCTGGTGCAGTATTGAAAGGTGATGTCCAAAAAGTTAAGGAGATCTTACTAACGTCTAGTGAAAGTGACATGGCTAGAATGGTGTCTGAATTTAAATCAGGCAAAGTGGATGTTGGGGAATTCAAGAATTTAGATAGTTCATTATTCAATATTTCTACTAAGCCGAAAGCAGAGTTCGTGATAGCCAATGATGAAAATGTGACAGTCGTTTTGGATATCACAATTGATAGAGAATTGATGCTCGAAGGATTATCTCGCGAATTGATACGTACTGCACAAGTGATGAGGAAAGAAGCTAACTTTAATGTGGAAGACAGAATCTATATAGATTTTGAAACTGATAGTCAAGATTTAAACGAGATTATTAATAAATTTAAGAGTAAAATTAAAAGCGAACTTCTTGCTCTAGATATTGTTAAAATTGCCGACCCAGAAATCGAAGAAGATTGTGAAATCGCAGACGAGAAAATTATAGTCAAAATGAAAAGAGCATAATAAAAAAATGCACTAAACATTATTGATTTAGTGCATTTTTGATATCTGTTTATTTAAAGACAATTATGAAATGAGATATTTTAGTACGATACTTGATTTATAAATTAATCTGTGATATACTTTCAATGTCGATCTCGTAGTAAAACTGGATATTACGGAGCCCTCCTAAGGCTTTGTTCTGGGTTCGAGTCCCGGCGGGGTCACCAAAAAAATGACGATTTTTTAAGTCGTCTTTTTTCAATTAAAATGATAAAATGTATTTAAAATTTTTTTATCTAGAAATTGATGCTTATTCACATTTGATCTATTACTGATTCGATTTGTTGCAAAGTTGTGAATTGAAGAATCTGTTGTTTTAATAAAGTTGCATTATTTGTAGATTTCACGTACCACATCAAATGTTTTTTGAAGTATGATACAAGAGTTCGTTCAGTTTTGTAATAACTCTTTAACATTTCAAGATGGGTTTTGATTGCTCCTTTTTTTGAATAAGGAGGTTCGTGACCTTTTAAAATTGAAAATATCTCTGGATTGCCGATAGCATTTCTTCCTATCATAACTCCTGCGCATCCAATGGATTTTGCATAGTCTAAATCTTCTTTGGTTTTGATATCTCCGCTCCAAAATACTGGTATATTGACATTGTCAATCAGCTTTTTGTATGCAGTTTTGTCAACGAGGCCTGCGTATCCCTGTTCGCGAGTACGGGCGTGGAGAGTGATAAAACTGACACCTGCTTGTTCACACATTTTACCAAATTCAATATAGTTTTCTATTCCATCAATACCCAAACGAAATTTTACAGAAACTGGTTTGTTGCTAAATTTTACTAAAGTGGAAATGACTTCTTTTGTTTTTTCAATATCGCGCATCATGGCACAACCATCATTATTTTTTACAATCTTTGGAGCGGGGCAACCACAATTAAAGTCTATTATATCAAAATCTTTTAATAAATCTGATGACAAAACTTTTTCAATACTTTCCTTATCATGACCAAAAAGTTGAACTGCACGAATAGATTTTGACTCTTCTCTTAGCATTTTTTGTGAAGTTTTTGAATTGTGCTCGAGTGCTTTTATGCTAATCATTTCACTGACCACCATATCTGCACCAAAGTCGGCACATATTTTTCTGAACGCAAAATCTGTGACTCCAGCCATTGGAGCCAAGGCTATTATGAATTTGTTAAAATTAATTTTCATATTGAAATTATAATTCAAAATAATTTCATTTCAAAATAAATTTCACAAATTTTTAATATTTATTTTAATTTAATTAAAAAATATTGAAAAAAAATAATAAAAAATAAAAATTATCTATATAAATAATTAATATTTTTATATTTTTAATAATTTTTTTCTTTTTACAAAAAATAAAAACATGAAAAAAGATAATTTAATGAAAGGAGCACTCGTTTTGTCAATCGGAGGAATATTGGCAAAAATTTTCAGTGCTATATATAGAATTGGACTTACTAGGATTTTAGGTGGTGAGGGAATTGGATTGTATCAACTGGTGTTTCCTCTGTATTCTTTGTGTGTAGTTTTGGCAACAGCCGGGCTTCCTATGGCAATATCTAAAGTGATTGCAAAATCAAAAACAAACGGAAAAGCGGTTGTAAAAAAATGTTTTTTGTTCGTAATAATTATCTCATTGGTTCTATCTTTTATTTTATTTAGTTGTAGTAAAGGGCTGGCTAATATTCAGGGCGAAGAGTCAATTAGTATTTGTTATATGATTCTTGCACCAAGCATCATTTTGGTGAGCGCATGCAGTGTGTTGAGAGGATATTTCCAAGGAGTTGGTAATTTTATCCCTAGTGCGGTATCTAATATTGCCGAACAATTTGTAAAATTGTGCATTGGGTTGATTTTGAGTTTGTCACTTATTGGAGTAAGTTTGTTGGCTTCTATAATCGGAGCGATGATAAGTATCGTGGTGAGTGAAGTGCTTTCGTTGATCATTTTGTTGATGTATTATAAAAGGTACAAGTCTTTTGAAACTTCAACAGATGTTGAATTGAAACCGCTACTAAAAGATATACTTCCAATCACATTGACTAACATTATCATGCCGATTGCAACTTTTATTGATAGTATACTAGTAGTGAATTTATTGAATATAAATTTTTCACAATCAATGTCCGTATTTCTTTATGGGCTAGAAAGTGGAGCAGTGTCAAGTTTAGTCAGTTTGCCTACAATATTTTCATTCGCAATTGCCAGTGTAATTTTGCCTAACATCACGTCCAATAATGTGAATGAAAACAAGAATCATATTCTTTCAATAGCTATCAAAATTATATTGATTATTACAATACCTTGCGTATTAAGTTTTGCGCTCATCCCTGACAGATTGATCACGCTTTTGTATGGGAATAGATTGAATGGCATGGGAGTAGAAGGTCTAAATGTAGCCTTTAGGTTGCTTACAATTTCTGGTTTTGGAGTGATATTTTTAGCGATCAGTCAAGTTTATTCAAGTTGCTTGCAAGCGATAGATGAACGAATGGTTACAGTTAGAAATATGACAATTGCTATTGTGTTGAAATTTATTTTGGAATTAATATTCATGCCTAGTTTGTCACTAAATATATATGTCTTATCAGTTTCAAATTTAGTTTGTTATATAACCGTCATGACACTTAATCATTTTGAGATAAAACAGCATTTTAGATTAAAAATAAATTACTTATTTACAGGAAAATTGATATTATCAAATTGTTGTATGCTGCTGGTCTTGATTGGAATATTAAGTTTAAATAACAGTTGGTCAAATACCTTGCTGGCTATTTTAGTTGCAGTCATTGTATATTTGTCATGTTTGTATTTGACAAAAATATTTTCTCGAAAAGATATGGCGATGATAAAATATAAGGTAAAATAATGTTTAAAAAAATTTGCATTGGTAAATATCATTTCGGAGGGAATTATGAATAAAAATGAATTTGTGAATGCAGTATACTCAAAATCTGGGCTCACCAAAAAAGATTGCAAACTTTGTCTTGATACAATTTTAGATGTTATCAAAGATGCACTTAGTCAAGGAGATAGTGTCACCCTTTCTAATTTTGGAAAGTTCAAAGTGAATGAAATGAAATCTAAACCAATGTACAGTTTTAAGACCGGGCAAACTCAAATGTTGGGTGCAAGAAAAACTCCATCTTTCAAAGCGAGTGACAATCTCAAAAAAATTGTAAAATAAAATCACGTTTTATGCGTGATTTTTTATTATTAGTTTAAAAAATATTAAAAAATAATTAAATT
>CAMLYK010000014.1 GCA_946491735.1 uncultured Clostridia bacterium
TTAAATTTTTTTAAACATAAACAATATTTTTAATATTAAAAATAATATAAAATGTAATATTTTAAATATGAATATAAAAAAAATTTAAAAATTAAATAAAAAAATATTAAAATTAATTTAAAATACAAAAAAATTAATAAAAAATCAAAAAATTTTATTAAAATAAAAGGATAAAATATGAAAAAATCTGCATATATTTTAAATTCAATATTTTTCTTAGCGATTATAATTCTAGACATATTTTATATTATCAATGGCGGAATTGTTTTGAAAAGTATTACAAGTGCTTGCTTTTTCTTGCTTGGTGTGATCAATTTGATTTTTGTTTTAAGGATGAGAACGGATAAAGTAAAATTTTCTATCCTTTTACTCGTGGGGCTCTTCTTTGCCATGTTGGGGGATATATTGCTAGAAATCAATTTTATCGTTGGGGCGATATTCTTTGCAATAGGTCATATATTTTATTTCATATCATTTTGTTGGCTTGAAAGATTCAAGTGGACTGATCTTATCTTTGGTTTTGTAATCTTTATTCCGTCCGTTCTTGTGATCACGTTATATCCACACTTTGATTTCGGTGGAGTAGCGATGGAAGTATTGTGTGTTCTATATGCCCTTGTCATATCATTCATGGTTGGAAAGGCCATTTCAGTCTATGTTGCTAAAAGGTCGCTTTCTAGATTGATCATAATGATTGGAACGATACTTTTCTTCTTTTCGGATCTTATGCTTCTATTCAATGTATTTTCTTCTGTCAGCAGTGTGTTTGGCGTGCTTTGTCTTGCCACATATTATCCTGCGGAATTCTTGCTCGCTTTCTCGATCTTATTTTCTACCATATCAAAAGAAAACTAATAAAGAAAATCAATCAAGATAAATAGTTAAATTATGTATTATTTCATTTATTATTAAATTTATAAATTTTTAAAAAAATCGTTGACAAATAAAGATGTGTTTGTTATAATGAAATTGTAAAAGTAGAAGTACCACTTCTCACCTTGAAGCAATGAGCGACAATGGTTATGAAATTACAATCAACAATAATGTAATTTTTTGATGAGTGGGTTCTTTTACGATAAAGAATTCCATTTTTTTAGTTTTAGGAGGTAATTTGAAAGAATCACTAAAAAATGAACAAATTGTTTTACCCGAGGTTCGTTTGATTGGACCAAACTCTGAGCAGCTGGGTATAATGAGCTCTCAAAAGGCGTTGGAAGTAGCGAATGGCTATGATCTGGATCTTGTCCTGATTGCACCGGATGCTAAGCCACCTGTATGCAAGATTATGAATTATGGCAAGTACAAATTTGAGGAACTCAAAAAACTCAAAGAGCAGAAGAAGAATCAAAAGGTAGATGAAGTGAAAGAGATTCGCTTGTCTATGTCTATTGATGACCATGATCTTCAAATCAAGGCAAAACAATGTTGCAAATTTTTATCTGATGGAAGCAAAGTACGAGTGAAAATTCTCATGAAAGGGCGTATTCAAGTGCGTCCACAAATTGGAATCGAGATTATGAATCGCTTTGCTGACTTAGTAGCGAGTGTTGGTCAAATTGATAAACAACCTGAAATAAATGGACGAAATATCTTTATGGTATTAGCACCGATCTCAAACAAAAAATAAGTTATTTGGGAAAGCACTTCACTTTTTAATATTTTAATAGGACTTAGACAAAACTTGTCTAATGTTTCTAAGAATCAGATTATAAGGAGAGAATTATGCCAAAAATGAAAACAAGAAAGGCTGTGGCTAAACGTTTCAGTGAAACAGGCACAGGCAAAATCAAACGTACTCACGATGGAAAAGGTCACATTTTGACCAAGAAATCAAGAAAGAGAAAGAGAAAATTAAGAAAAACCGGTTATGTTTCAAAACAATACGAAAAGAACATAAAGGGTATGATGTAGGAGGCGAAAAATGAGAGTTAAACGTGGTGTTAATGCAGTGAAAAAGCGCCGTGCGATTTTGAAACAAGCTAAGGGTTATCGTGGTGCAAAATCAAAACTTTATAGAGTTGCTCGTGAAGCAGTGATGAAATCAGGTCAGTATGCTTATGTTGGTAGAAAGCTTAGAAAACGTGATATGCGCTCACTTTGGATCACTCGTATCAATGCTGGTTGTCGAGAAAATGGTATCAGTTATAGTTTGTTTATCAGCGGACTTAAAAAGGCTAATGTGGACCTCAACCGTAAAGTACTTTCAGATCTAGCTGTGACTGATAAGAACACATTTGCAAAACTTGTCGAAACTGCAAAGAAAGCAAACGACAGTGCAAAGAAATCAAAATAGATTAAAAAAATTTTATATTTGAAATAAAATTACTAAATTATATTTATTGAATAGACATTAAATGAACTAATGTCTATTTTTTTGAATAGATCTTCAATATAAGCAACTTAAAATTCATATTAAATAGCTATTATTGTTTGATTTGATAACTTTTAATGATTTAATAAATCTATTAATATTAAATTTAAATTAGTTTTTTAATAATGCTTATTAATAATATTTTAGTCAATTTTATTTTTGTCTTTAAAATCTTTCCCTGTAATAAGATAGTCAATTGAAACATTAAAATAATTTGACATAGTGATGAGCATTTTCAAACTTGGCTCACGCTTGCCATTTTCATAATAGGAAAGTGCTTCACGCGAAATATTAAGATCAATCGCTACTTGTTGTTGATTTAATTTTTTACGTTTTCGAATTTCTCTCAATCCTTTCATTAATTCAAAATATTTGTATTAAATCCTTGACAATATTGTAACATTTTGTTAATATAAAAATGTAACATAGTGTTACAAAGGAGAAAATTATGAAAAACAAGATATTGGGGAAAAAAGAAAGTATATTCATAATATCATTATTGACTATTGTCTGTATTTTATTAGTTGTACAATTCATCATTTCATTAGTATCTATTTCGGATGTTGCAAATATGATGAAATTGCTATTAGGTGGTGAATATTTCAAAGATTTCAATGTGCTAAGAGCTGTATCTATTCTAATGATAATATTAATATTATTTTCATTATTAATCTCTTTTACTTTATTGTTTATTAAAAAAGAAGAGATTAAACGTGCTCTATTGATAACGATATTAACAATACTATTTTTGTGTGTAATATTTTTCTTTGTAATGAGATTTGTGACAGGTGAAGAATATGATGTAGCATTAGATTCATCAATGAATGAAACTACAGAGGGGCAAATTAACTATCAAATTAAAGATGACTTATTGAATCGTCATATTTATCTGTTCTCAAGTATCGGTATAGTGGCAGTCATAATCTTTACCAATTTTCATCTATCAAATCTAATATTTTCTGCAGTTCAAAATGATGACGAAAAAAATGAAGGAAATATTGAAAAGACAGAGGCAGAATTAGAACTCGAAAATGAAATAAACAAAATGAAATGTAGATTGAGAATAAAAGATTTGGAGAAAGAATATTTGAAATTAAAAACTAAACTAGATGAATAATATAGTTCAAAAAATATTTTAAGATCACCTAACTTGAGAAGAATGTCATATTTCAAGATAGGTGATTTTTATTTTGCGTTCTAAAATATCCAATCATTATATTATCAGATGATAATGATTGATTGGTGGGAAAAATATCCAAATGTTATTTGATATAATAAAAATTTTGTAATGATATTATAAGCATCGGAACGCTAAATATACTAATGATAATAATTTATAATGAACTTAAAAATATTTTTCATACATATTTAATAATGTAAATTATAAAAATCACAAAGTTCAAATTTTGTATCTATTGATAACATTAGAGATGAATTAAGTTAATAATTTGACTTATTGTTAACAATTTGTTAATATGTTATTATGCAGACAACTAAACAAATGATCAAAAATTTGAAGGATAAAAGTTATAGAAAACAGCATAATCTCTTTTTGGTGGAAGGGGAGAAATTTTGTCGTGATTTGCGAAATTCAGACACTGAGATAATGAAAACTTTAGCCTGTGATGATAAGTTTTCTGATTTTCCAAATTTTGAATTGGTCAGCAAAAAAATAATAGACAGCATCGCCTCGACCAAGACTCCACAAGATATCATTTGTATTTGTAGAGCACAAACATATCCAATTCAATCAATTGGGAATTCACTCATTTTAGACACGGTTCAAGATCCAGGAAATGTAGGTACACTTATTCGTAGTGCGCTCGCCTTTGGGTTTGATGATGTTTATTTGATTGACTGTGCGGATGTCTATAGCGAAAAAGTGATTAGAAGTTCAGCAGGAACGGTTTTGTCCGCACGTATACACATTGTCAATAGAAATGATTTGATTAATAGTAAAGCAGAAATTGCAGGAAACTTTGTGGTTGCGGATATGATTGGAGTCCCTATTGACAAAATTCATTTGCCAAAAGGAAAATTTGCTGTTATAATTGGTAATGAAGGACAAGGAGTGGGCGATGATTTGGTCAAATTGTCCGAAATAAAAGTTTCTATCCCTATGACCGACAAAGTTGAGAGTCTCAATGCCGGAGTGGCGGGTAGTATAATTATGCAAAAGCTTAGTGAGGTGTAAATGTCAGGACATAGTAAATGGAACAATATCAAAGGTAGAAAAGAAAAATCAGACGCAGAACGCAGTAAAATATTTACAAAAGTTGGGCGTGAGATAATGGTAGCAGTCAAAGAGGGCGGAGCGAACATTGATAGCAACAGCAAATTGAAAATGGCAATAGCAAAAGCCCGTCAATATAATATGCCTAATGATAGGATCAACAACATTATCAAGAAGAATAGTGAGGTTGACAATTCAAATTTCGTAGAGCAGACCTATGAAGGATACGGCATTGGTGGAGTGGCGGTCGTTGTAAAATGCTTCACCGATAACAAAAATCGCACCAGCAGTGATGTTCGATACGCATTTGATAAATTTGGAGGTTCGTTAGGTTCATCTGGTTGTGTGTCATATCTGTTTGATAATAAAGGCGTGGTTGTGGTCGAGAAGAATGTCAAATTTGATTCAGATTCAGCAATGGAACTTGCAATCAACGAAAATGCGACCGATTGTGAAGAGGATGAAGTATTTACAATCTATACCGAACCAAGTGCAAATGCGGTAAACGATATGGTGTCCGCGTTCGAAAATGCAGGGTATACAATACTTTCATCAGGGGTCGAGATGATACCGCAAAATTATGTGACACTTGATGAACACAAACGAGAAACATTTGACAAAATGATAGACAAATTGAACGAAAGCGATGATGTTATAGATGTAATACACAATTTAGAGGAATAAATTATGAGTGAAGTAAAGAACGATGAAGAACTTTTAAAGATTGTAGATTATCTAAAAGAGTACGATGTGAAATTGCGTGGGTTGTACGGATTGTACAATACGCTTTTGTTGGATGCGGAAGAGAATAGGTCAAATCTCAGTACATATTATGAAGAGATGATAGATTTGAAAAATTCGCTGAATTCGATTTCTCAAATTATCTATGGTAGCAAAAAAAGTGAGCGAGACTCTGTCTATTCTCGCAAAAAATCTGAGATAAAGAGACTCAATTCTGAGGTTGATAAAGCAAATGAAGAATTTGTTGATTCTACCAAGAAATATTGCAGTGCATTAAAAGAATGTGGTTCACTTAAAACCGAGTATAAGCACAAAATCATTAGTCTTAGAAAGGAATTCAAAGCGGGTGTGCAAAAAGAAACTCCGCAAATGGTGATCAAATTGTTTGTTCGTCAAATAAAATCACTAAACAAAACGCTTGAAAATATTGAAAAGTTAATTTCTGATTATAACGTTAAACGCAATCAAGTGGAAGAAAATAGCAAGAGATTCAATGACCTTTATCAAAGTGTATTAGATTTATTAGATAGATTAAAAGTGCCAGCATAATGAGAGTGTTAGGAATTGATCCGGGTTACAATATTATTGGTTATGGAGTAGTGGAGACGAATGGTTGCAAAGTGGTAGATTATGGGGTGATTACCACTCCTAAAACTATGTCGATCAGCACAAGACTTCATACGATTTTTAAAGCCACTTGCGAACTTATGGAGACATTTAAGCCCGATGAAGTCGCTTTTGAAGAATTGTTTTTCAATACAAACAATACTACCGCAATTCCTGTGGCAGAATCACGAGGTGTGTTGATTGTTGCTAGTAAACAATACACTGATAGACTATTTGAATACACACCACTTCAAATCAAACAGGCACTTACGGGCAACGGCAGAGCGGAGAAAAAACAAGTGCAGTATATGGTCAAAAATATGCTTGGACTAAAATCAGTGCCAAAGCCTGATGATGCGGCAGATGCTCTTGCTGTAGCATTGTGCCATATACAGACTAATAGTGTTCTAAGCGACAATTCTATTTAGCGTATAGGAAACAGTTAAGACAAATCAAAGGGATAATGTGATGAAAGAATTAGAAAGTTTAGTAAATGATTATATCAATAATAAACTATTAAATCTATGCAATCTTGAAACAAAATTACAGACTAGTATGATTGACAGGCTTTTTGCAAAAAAGTTTAGAAAGTACTCAATAGATCCACAAGTAAGAATCGATGTTGAGGCTAAATTAAATAATATTATTGAAAAAAAATTACCTTTGAATTTTGTACCATCATTTGGAGGCTACAAGCATTGGTGGACACCAACATATCCAACAATTGATTGGGCAGAGATTTTCAATATGAAATTTATGCTAGAATATTTAGTACCAATTTGTGCTAATTATAAATCTAATAAGAGTTCGATAGAATATGAAAGTGAAGAGATAATTTTGAGCGAATTGAATAATGTTCCGCAATCAGGACTTGATGAATATACAAAAACATTTAGACAGGCACTTGAATATTTTAATAACAAACAAAAATATATTGAGATGAAACTCAGTCTTGCAAGAGAACAATATAAAAACTACAATTTTAACAAACAAAAATTACTTGAAAGAATCAAGGAGATGATTCCAGAATATACTAAACGCTTTAATAACTATTCTTCGCAAGACCAAGAAAAAAGAATTCAAAAAGCAAGAACAAATTTCAAACTTGACGGTGTGGTTGATTATTCAAATTTATCAGAAGTTGAAAAGGAAGAATTATATAAAAAATCAAGAATATTCAATGAGGCATTTTTAGATGCGGATTACGAAGTCAGAGGAAACGACTTTTTTGAAAAAGAAAATAATATACCTTTATTATTTTCGTTCGGTTTAGGACCCGGAGGCGAAGCATGGTTGCATATTGGTTCAAGCAAATCTTCAATGACGGATTTTTGGGCAGGTACGGGTATACTAGAAATTAGAGAAAATGGACAAATTATTGAAAGAATTTTAAGTAGAAATCAGTTTGAGAATATAAAAAACAAACTTATAAAAATAAATGTCAAAAGTCCAGTTTCCTTTATATGCAATTCTTTATCGTATATTTATGTATATAAGGGAAGTTTAAACTTTTAAAACAAATTAATTAAGAGAGAATATGATAGGTTTTATTAAGGGAATACTGAAAGAAAAAGATTTCAACAACATTACAGTAGATTGCAATGGTGTTGGTTTTCAAATTTTTGTGACGAATAGTTGTATGGCGAACTTGCCAGATATTGATAACGAAGTGCAAATTTATACATATTTGCACGTTAGAGAAGATGAGATGAGTTTATATGGATTCGTGAGTCCGGAAGAAAAACGTCTGTTTTTGCAACTCATTACGGTCAGCGGTGTGGGCAGCAAAACTGCCATTCAAATTTTGTCAGCTGAGCGAATGAGTGCTATAATTAATAGTATTATCAACGAAGATTCTACCGTCATAGCATCGTGCAAAGGTATAGGCAAAAAGGTGGCAGAAAAAATCATAGTTGAATTGAAAGACAAGATTCGACCACTTGATTATATTTTGCCTAACGAGTCAATATTTGCACAAAATAATGAAAATATTGAAGAAGCGGTCATCGTATTGACCAGTTTAGGTATGAGCAAGACTCAAGCAAGCAAACTTGCACGCGAAGTGGCAAGTGAAAATGATACAGCAGAGCAAATCGTTGCAAAAGCGTTGCATAATATGGGTGAATAATGGAAGAGAAAGATAGATTTATTTCAAGCACAAAAAATATGAGTGACGTAGAGGTCGAAAACAAATTGCGACCTATGACTTTTGACGAATATGTGGGGCAGGAAAAGATCAAGTCAAATTTAAAGGTATACATCACGGCGGCAAAGAAACGAAAGGAAGCATTGGATCATGTTTTATTATACGGACCACCAGGACTTGGCAAGACGACTCTTAGCCATATCATCGCTAATGAGATAGGCAGTCAAATAAAGATCACCAGCGGCCCAAGCATCGAAAACGCAGCAGATTTGGCAGCGATTTTGACTAATCTAAATGCGAATGATGTCCTCTTTATTGATGAGATACATAGAATTTCAAAATCTGTCGAAGAGATATTGTATCCCGCTATGGAAGATTACGCTCTAGATTTCATTGTTGGTAAGGGTCCAAGCGCAAGAAGTATGCGTTTAAAAATACAACCATTTACTCTTATTGGAGCGACTACGAAAGCGGGAAATCTATCTAGTCCATTGCGAGATAGATTCGGGGTGGTGTGTAGACTCGAATTGTATTCAGTGGACGAGATCGCCACAATTGTGACACGTTCTGCTAAGATTTTGGGTGTAAATATTGAGCCGGATGCCACGCGTGAAATTGCAAAACGCAGTCGTGGTACTCCGCGTATTGCGAATAGATTATTAAAGCGTGTGCGAGATTACGTGCAGGTGGAAGATAAGGATACCATTTCGCTTTTAGACGCAAAAAAAGCATTGACTCTGATGGATATTGACGAGTTGGGACTTGATTTTGTAGACAAACGTATACTTATGGCTATGATAGAAAAATTTGGTGGCGGACCAGTGGGACTTGAAACTCTTGCGGCTACAACCAATGAGGAAGTCTCTACTATTGAGGATGTGGTTGAGCCATATCTTTTGCAGTTGGGATTCGTGGCTAGGACGAATAGAGGTAGAGTGGTGACAAGGCTTGCTTATGAGCATTTTCATCTGCCAGTACCAAAAAATTTGCAAACACCTGAAGAATTAGGTGAGTCGGAGGGAGAGGATGATTAATTATAAATCATTAGATACTTATGATTATCACCTTCCTGAAAATCTGATTGCTCAAACTCCGCTTGAAAAACGGGATGAAAGTAGGCTGCTCATTTTTGATAGAAAGACAAAGGATATATATCACAGACATTTCAAGGATATCACTGATTTTTTGAAAAAGGGTGATGTCTTGGTCGTGAACAATACACGCGTGTTGCCTGCACGTTTAATGGCGAAAAAAGATACTGGGGCAAATGTCGAAATTTTGCTTTTGAAACGAATCAATCTGAACGATTGGGAAGTATTATTGAAACCGGGCAAGCGGGTAAAAATCGGCACAATTCTTACCATTAGTGACGAATTGAAATGCGAATTGATAGAAATCAAACAGGACGGAAATCGGGTCGTCCGCTTCTATTATAATGGCGTGTTTGAAGAGATTTTGAATAGAGTTGGCAGTATGCCTCTTCCGCATTATATTCACGAAAAATTGAAAGACAATGAGCGATATCAGACGGTTTACAACAAGGTTTTAGGGAGTGCGGCAGCCCCTACCGCAGGGCTTCACTTCACCCCTGAACTAATGAAAAAGATACAGAATATGGGGGTAGAAATACTTGAACTTACCCTTGATGTTGGGCTTGGCACATTCCGTCCGTGCAAAGAAAAAGATATCACAAAACATGTTATGCACACCGAACATTATCGACTCACACAGGACGTGGCAGACAAAATCAATAAGGCAAAAATTGAAAATAGACGCATAATCGCAGTGGGAACTACATCAGTTCGAACGCTTGAAACTGTCGCACAAAACGGTATGCCACTTGAGGCTAGCGAGGGAGATACGAGCATATTCATCTACCCGCCTTATGAGTTTAAAGTGGTGGATGCGCTCATCACAAATTTTCATTTACCGAAAAGCACTCTACTTATGCTTGTCAGTGCATTCGCAGGATACGAAAACACAATGAATGTATACGAAACTGCAGTTGAAAATCAATATAGATTCTTCAGTTTCGGCGATGCAATGTTTATAGAATAGTTTAGATAGAATTGATAATATTACTCTAAGGATGTTATGAGCAAAAATTTTAGTTATGAAGTATTACACATAGATAAAAATAGTGGGGCTAGGACAGGCGTTTTGCACACTCCGCACGGTGATATTTTCACGCCAATTTTTATGCCAGTGGGCACACTTGCCACAGTGAAATCACTCACGAGCGATGATCTGTATGATGTTGGTGCACAGATCATTTTGGCGAACACATATCATCTCCATATTCGACCGGGTGATGAATTGATTCGTCGTGCAGGTGGAGTGCACAAATTTATGAATTTCAATCGACCAATGCTCACAGATTCGGGCGGTTTTCAAGTATTTTCGCTGGCAGATATTAGAAAAATTACTGACAATGGAGTTGAGTTCAAAAATCATTTGAGTGGCGAAAAAATGTTTTTCACTCCTGAAAAAGTGATAGAAATTGAAAATAATATTGGTGCAGATATCATAATGGCACTCGATGTTTGCAGTGAATATGGTGCGACTCATAGTGAGGCAGAGCAAGCGATGACTAGGACTTTAAATTGGCTGGATAGATGCTACAAAGCGCAAAAGAATCCTAAACAGATGTTATTTCCAATAGTGCAGGGCAATTTCTACGAAGATTTGAGAAGAAAAAGTCTAGAGGAGACGAAAAAATATTGCAAGTGTGGTATTGCGATAGGCGGACTCTCTGTGGGCGAACCAAAAGAAGTGATGATTCGTATGCTTGACGTCTTGAAGCCGGATTATCCCGAAAATATGCCAAGATATTTGATGGGAGTAGGTACACCTGACTATATTTTTGAGAGCGTTGAGCGTGGGATAGATATGTTTGATTGCGTATTGCAGACCCGTGTCGCTCGCAATGGGCTCGCTATGACCAGCAAAGGAAAAGTGACGCTAAAAAACGCAAAATACAAAGAAGATTTTACCTCTCTTGACGAAGAATGCGATTGCTATTGTTGCACGCATCACACTAAGGCATATTTGCACCACTTGGTGAAATGCAATGAGATTTTAGGTGCACGATTATTAAGTTTGCACAACATTCGTTTTACTTTAAAGATGATGGAAAATATACGAGATGCGATAAATAACGACAGATTTCTTGAATTTAAGCGTGAATTTTATGAAAAATATGGTATAAAATAAATTGACTATCAAATTTTTATTTGATATAATTAAATCATTGAATTAGGGGAGAGATATGGAAATAGTATTATTAGTAATTCTTATTGTATTGGTAGTTGCTTTGTTTGTAGTAAGTTATATGAAGAAGAAAAAATATAACACTGAGCTAAGTCAAATGCGTAGTGAGTTGAAAATAGGCGACAAAGTTATGACAGATACGGGAGTTGTTGGTGAAGTAGTAGATTCATATGTTGAAGATGAATATACTTATTTTGTTTTGAAAACAGGTAAAGGCAATAATATTGGATACTTTACAGTTCACGCAAACGCTATCTACTATGTGTTCGGAAAAGAAGAAAAAGAAGCAACACAAAAAGTGGTAGTCAAAGTTCCAGCAGATGCTAAAAAGGAAGAAACAAA
Organism: uncultured Clostridia bacterium; assembly: GCA_946491735.1. Lineage (GTDB taxonomy): Bacteria > Bacillota > Clostridia > Christensenellales > UBA1242 > Onthoplasma. The sequence continues at coordinate 11,710 of CAMLYK010000014.1, forward strand.
ACCTCAAAAAGAGAATGATAAAGCAGACAAAGATACCACTAAAAACAACGAAGAAAAAACAAATTCTACCGATGAAAAAGAAACAGATAAGAAATCTAAAAAATAAATGAAATTGAAACGAATGTTAAACATTCGTTTTTTTATTTTTATTTAAAATAAAAAATCAATTTAAACAAATTTATTTTGTTATATTATTTAATTTTTTAGAATCAAAATAAAGAGAAATTTATATTTGATCAGCAAATAAATATAAAATAAAAATTTTTTTACAAAAAAGTGTATAAAATTATAAAATAATTTATAGTTTTCTGTGCTTATTGAATATTCTGCAAATACATTATAGTAGGAGGCAATATGCAGAAATTAAAATCTTTAAATTGGAGTGGTGTTTTATCCATTATAAAATGTTGTATGATAGGGATTTTGGCAACTTTGATTGGTCTGATTGTATTTGCAGTCATTTTAAAATTTGTTGATTTATCTTCAAATGTGATCGGTTATATCAACGACGCAATTAAAGCGGTTTCAATTTTTGTTATGTTATTTTGTATCAAAAAAACTAATGGAGAAAAATTAATTGTCAAATCAATTTTTGCTGGACTATTATATGCAGTGCTTAGTTTGATTGTATTTGCCATTTTGAATAAAGGGTTCAGCTTTAATTTGACAATTTTATATGATATCTTATTCGCTTTGATTGTATCTGTAATAGTTGCAATTATTATCAATTTAATTCATAAGAAAAATGCTTAAATTCTGATTGAATATAGTTTTTTTAGTCAATAATATTGTATAGTTTTTACTATTCAATTTTATTATTTCAAACGATTTTGTAACAGTTCTATATTTTGATCTAAGTATTTTAAGTTATTATAAAGATATAGTTTAGTTATTATAATTGTTTGACAATAATCTTTAGATGCGTTATAATAATTTTTAAATTAGGAGATATTATGACTAAAAAACGTTCAAAGTGCTTATTTGTTGTCTTTTCTATAATTTTAGTTATATGTTTAATTGCTAGTTTTGTTAATTTTACTTATCCATTTACTATTAACGGAAACTACTATTCTTATTCTAATTTTGTATCAAATTTAAAATTAGGTGAAGATATAGGGAAAACATATAGAATAGTTTATAGAGCAGAACTTCCAGAAGGAGAAGCTCAAGCGAATTATAACAATTTAAAGACTTCAACCATGCTTCAATTGAAAGATATCGTTCAAAGCGAAGGGTATGAGGATGTCACTGTAACTAGTTATGGTAGTGATTCAATTCTTATTCAAATAGGAAATATTCTTACAATTGATGATGAAAATGAAATAGTCGATTTAATAGGTGCACCTGCTGCAATTAGTTTTTCAATGTCAAGTGAGAACACTGATCCGTTTGCTGGACCTAAAGACATTGACACTGTTTCGGCGTATGATTATTATGATAGCAGTACGGGAGAAACTATTTATGGAGTGCTGATAAACTTTAAAGAAGAGTTGATCGATGAGATTGAATCAGCAACTGCGGATGGAGGTACTGTCTATATTTTCCTAGGCGATACTCAATTCACATCAATGGATTTGAATTCTTCGGCTATCACAAACGGACAGATCTTTATGCAGAGTGATTCGTTTGTAGATCATGCTTCTGCTAATACAGTTGCAAACATAATTAGGACAGGAATGTTAGATCTAGAATTGACCACTGTAGAGTCCGATTCTATAACACCTACCTATGGTGTAGGATCTAATATTTGGATGGCTATAGTCATGGCCGTGTTAATTCTTATTGCATTCATATTCATGATTGTAAAATACAGAGATTTAGGTTGGCTAGCATGTTTTAATCTATTGTTCTTTATAACAATCAGTCTATTCTTATTGCAATCTATTCCTTTAGTTCATATGAATTTTGCAGGTATGATTGGTGTGTTGATCGCATTTATGTTTGTGATAGATAGTTTCATGTCAATATTTGATAAAGCAAAAGAACATTATAATCAAGACACAAAATTATATGTTGCAATGAAAGTGGCACAACGAGAATGCTTGACCAAAACATTTGTGATGAATGTTGGTTTGATGATTGTAGGATTGATTTGTCTATTCATGCCTTCTCTTGCCATTTCATCATTTGGTTGGGCAACATTTGTAATGTCATTTGTGAGTATATTCTGTGTTCAAGCACTGCAAAGATTGTTTATAAAAATGTATTTAGCACTAAATAGTACGGATGGGAAAAAATGTAACTTCCACAAAGGAGGTAAACATGCTTAATAGAGATTTTTCAAAATCAAATAAAGAATATTTTAGCAAAAACAAATTTACAATTTTAATTCTTGTTGCATTTCTAGTTATTGGCATTTTAGTAGGTGCATTTTTTGGAATGAAATCCAATTTTGAAATAGCTGGATATAATGAGTTTACTGTTCGAGTAGGAGAGGATAGTTCAAATTATAACGAATATATTGACAAAATTTCTACTGCTATAAATAATGAAAATGGAGACTATGACTCATTTTCTATTATGGGAGATGGGGATGATACAAAATTGGTCATTCGTTATATGAATGAGCTTACTAATGAACAGCAAAATAGCATTAATGAAAATATTGTAATAGAATTATCTATTTTGGATACAGATATATCATCGCATGTATATGTATCTCCTGTAGTAGAAAACACGGATTATATATTTACAGCTCTTACAATTATATTGATGTTGATACTTGCTAGCATATTTGCATATTTCAGATACAATGCTGCCAGTGCGTTGACTACGATAATTGCATCAGTTATTGGTACATTGATGTTTATGTCTGTTGGTGCGATCTTGAGATTGACTATAGGTATGAGTTATTTCGCGATGTTAGTAATTCTCAATTTGTTAATAATCTTTTTCGCATTCAACATTTTTGAAAATATACGTGAGAAAAATTGGCTGCAAACTGATGATTATTCGACTGCAATTGATACATCAATGAAAGCTAATAGATTGCGTATGTGTGTCATCAGTTTAGCAGTGTTCATAATTGGATTGCTTTTAGTATTATTTATGCCAACCAGTGTAAAATATATTTCGCTAAATATTATGTTTATGGCGGTTGTCATACTTGCAGTAGGATTATATGTTGTGCCATTCAGCTGGAGTGTATTTATTACTATATGCAAAAAACGTGAAGTAAAAGTAAAGGCAGATAAAGAGAATATTGTCGAGAATTCTACATCAGAAAAGGATAATGAAAAATAGTATAAAAAGCCTTTCTTATGAAAGGTTTTTTAATTGTAAAAAATATGAAATATATTTGTAACTTAAGTGATGAATTTAATGAAGAATGTGACGAGATGTCGAAATATTTTGATTTAGATAAAAATCTCGTTCATCTTTTATATTCTCGTGGGGTAAACACAAAAGAAAAACTCAATAAATTTTTATATCCAAGTTTATCAAATTTGTATGATCCATTTTTGTTTGAAAACATGTCTGCAGTTGTAGATAAAATTCAAAATCATTTAGAAAAAAATTCAAAGATTTTGATATTTGGCGATTATGATGTTGATGGGATCACTGCTAGCGCTATTTTAATAAAATATTTTAATTCTATTGGTGCTTCGGTCACAAATTTCATGCCAAATAGATATGAAGATGGTTACGGGCTCACAATTCCAACTATAGAAAAGTTATTATCAAAAAACACGCCAGATCTGATTATAACCGTTGACTGTGGTATCACTGCGATTGAAGAAGTAGAGTATTTAAAAAAGCGCGGAGTGGATGTCATTATAACAGATCATCATGAGCGTGTAGAAAATCTTCCTGATTGTTTAATAATCAATCCGAAAATCAGTGAAACATATCCTTTCAAATCATTATGTGGCGCAGGCGTGGCACTAAAACTTGTGCAAGCATTGGCTGGAATAAATGTGGCTAGCAAATATCTACCAATCTGTGCAATAGCGACAATTGCAGACATAGTCGAATTATTTGATGAAAATCGTGCTATTGTTGCACTGGGATTGAAAGATTTTGCGCATTTGCCTGCTGGGTTAATAAAATTGATACAAGAATGTGGTCTAAGTTTGAATTGCAAAGCGAGCGATGTTGCATTTAAACTTGCTCCTAAAATCAATGCAAGCGGGAGAATGGGGTCGGCAGAAACTAGTCTGTCACTTTATCTTGAAGAAAATCCTGTGAACATAAAAAAATTGTGTAGCAAAGTAATTGAGTTTAATAATAAAAGACAACAGTTGTGTGATAAAGTTTACACAGATGTCAAACAAGAATTAAACTCAAGAGATATTTTTAGAATCAGTGCTATAATAATGTCTAGTCCGGAATGGGATAGTGGAATATTGGGTATAGTATCCGCGCGTATAGCAGAAGAATATCATAGACCAACCTTTTTATTCAGCCAGATAAAAGATGAATTGACTGGTTCATGTCGAAGTGTCAATGGTGTAAATATTCACACATTGCTTAGCAATGAGGCGCATTTACTTACTAAATTTGGCGGTCATCCAATGGCAGCGGGACTTACATTGCGAGTTGAAAATTATGACGAATTTTGTAGACTAACTGAAATGTATGTTGAACAAAATTTAAACAAAGCAGATTTTTTACCAACAAAATCCTATGACTTTTCACTGGATGAAAACGCTATTACTATAAAAATGGTTGAAGATATTGAAAGGCTAGAACCCTGTGGGCATATGAATCCACGACCAATTTTCAAATTCAAATTGCAAAATGCGACAATAAGCTCGCTCCCAAAACATCCACAACATTTAGTTTTAAATTATCCTAATTTTAGTTTGTTGGCATTTAATTCTAGTGATAAATATTTTGTCCTGTCTGGCAATACTTCGTGCAATTTATTGGCAGATTTGAACATTGATAATTTTAGAAACAACAAAAAAATTTCCGGCATAGTCAAATCCATTGATTATGAAGATATTTATAGACCAAGTGATAATGAAATTATTCAAGCAGAATATATTAAGCAGATATGTTATCCGTTGGATGCCAGTTACACATTCAATAATTATAATAGAGATCAGTTGATTAGACTCTTGCTTGATATGGACAAGAATGTTTATGGCACGCTCATTGTGGCGAACGATTATAATACCTATATTAATTTTAAATCGGTATATGATAGCAATAACATATTTAGGAATAGGATATTCACGGTAGGGGATGAAACGGGGCTAAATACCATACTTTTGGCACCGACAAATTTCAATTCATTTAATACGTTCAGTAGAATCATATTTTTAGACCCAATATTAAATATGGGGTATTTGTCTGTACTGAAAAAACACACAAAATCTACTGTATATCTTCCGCATTTTCCTGCTAGCACATTTTCAATTTTAAAAAAGATCAATCTCAGTAGACAAGAATTTGGTAGATATTTTAGATTAATTCAATTTGCATTTGAAAATAAAATCACAGGGTATTATCCATACAATTTGTATCTTAACATTTTAAATAAAACCAAAGACAAGGCAAACTATTCATATTTACAGTTTTATATATGTTTGTTAGTTTTTAAAGAATTAGGCATTGTAATAACAAATGAAGATGATACCGAAATACTCAATATCACCAACAAGAAAAACCCATTAAATTCAAGTTCATTTTACAACAAATTAGCCACTATGAAAATTAAAGAATAAATATAAACATCTATATATCGAGTCTATATTGTTTTAAATACACATTATATGGACGATTATTTATATAAAATGTAAAAGTATTTTTAATTGTTTGCTAAACAAATTTTTATCTGATATAATAAAAGTGAGGATACGGTGTTATATTATATTTTATTTAATGACTATTATACACCAGAAGAAGCAGTAATTGTATTAATAATTACAATTTTTGTCTATCTCATTTCACTCACATTACATGAGTTTGCTCATTCATTGACTGCGTTTAAAATGGGAGATCCAACGCCTAAGGTGATGGGTAGACTAACACTAAATCCATTCAAACATTTGAGTGTTAGTGGATTTTTAATGTTTGTGTTGTTGGGTATTGGATGGGCAAAACCCGTTCCTATCAATCCATTGAATTTTAAAAGATACAGAAAAGGAATCCGTTTAGTTTCAATTTCTGGTATTTTGACCAATTTTCTATTAGGACTGCTCGCCGCAATAATCTATGCAATATTATTATCAACAGTAGGGTTTACAAGTGTGGCGATGGAATATGTCTTCTTGGTTTTGCAATATTTTATGGTGGTCAACAGTTTCTTAGCACTATTCAATTTGATTCCAATTTATCCAATGGATGGTTTTAATTTTGTCACTTCCTTTTTGCGTCCGGACAACAAATATATTAAATTCAATGTCAAAAATGGTTTAAAAATTTTGCTAGCAATTTTGTTGTGCACAATTATCATTGAATTGATTTTCTCATTTGATTTGCTTGATTGGTATCTATCAATATTGTATAATTATGTATATTTGCCAATTTGCTATTTAGGGGTATAGATGGATAATTCAGACGAGATTTTAGAAGAATCTTCATCTCAATTGACTTTCAAATTAGAAGGTTTTGAAGGACCTCTAGATCTTTTGTTGCATCTTATCAAAGAGCGAAATGTGTCTATTTGGGAAGTAAAAATAAGCGACATAACTGATCAGTATATGAAATATCTAGAGGATATGTCCGAATTGGACATGGAAGAAACGACAGCCTTTTTGGATATGGCAAGCAGACTATTGGAGATAAAGTCAAAGAGCTTATTACCTGTTGAAACTAATGAGGAAGGGGAAGAAGAGATTGACGAAGAAACAAAATTGAAATTGCAATTGGAAGAGTACAAATTGTTTAAAGAAGCGGGTGGCGAATTACATAATATTGAGAATGTTGACCGTTTTTATAAACAACCTGATAAATCAGTTGGTGATACACGAATTGTGTTCAATCAATTCAATTTAGAAAAATTGTTAGATGCATTTGCTTTCATATTGATGCGCACAAAAGATAGAGACAACCCGCAAGAAAAAAAGATCAGTCGCGATAGATGGACTGTTGCTGACAAAATTGCATTTTTGACTAACATACTAAAAGATAACAAAGAGATCAATTTCTTCAGCTTGTTTGATGAATCTTATTCAAAATTGGAAGTCATAACTGTATTCATGGCAATTTTAGAATTGTTAAAATTCCAAAAAATTGAAGTCGTACAAGCAAAAAGATATGACGATATACTGATAAGAAGAAAGGAGATAAGTGATGAATCTTAACGAGATAGCAAAAATTATTGAAGGAGTGTTGTTTGTATCAGGTGAAGGCGTTGAGATAGATGAATTCAAAACACGTTTTGATATGAATGATAGAGAATTTAATAAATGCCTGGATATACTAAAACAAAAATACAATGAAGATAGCGGAATTAATATTATTCAATACAAGTCAAAAGTTCAACTATGTTCAAATCCGCAGATTGTAGAAAATATTGCTGAAATTTTGAATCCAATCAGAGAGAGAAGCTTGACCAAAGCGGCATTAGAAACAGTCGCAATCATAGCATATAAACAACCAATCACGAGAATTGAAATCGAGAATATTAGAGGAGCCAATAGTGACTATGCAATACAATTATTGCAGTCAAATAATTTAATTGAAGTGGTTGGCAGAAAAGATACAGTGGGAAAACCTTTGTTATTCGGAACGACAGAAAACTTTTTAAAACGTTTTGAATTGCAGTCTATTGAATCTTTACCTAATTATAATGAATTGCTAGATAGAATTCGTGTGATACATAGTGAAGGAGATTCTTTGTATAGAGAGTTCACAATTCCAGAAGAGGATGAAGAAAGTAAAAATGCAAACAACAATGAGCAACCAACAAATGCCAGCATAGAATCAGATGATCAAAATATCGATGAGAAAAACGTCAGTTAAATAATTTATTGAAATTTTCATAAATTCAAAAATGTTATTTATTTGTATAGAAAATAATAAATTTAAGATACTATTTTTATGTGGTATCTTATTTTTTTGTTTAGTGTGATTATGAATATTTTAACGATTATGTATCCTTTTTTGATATCATTCAATATTAGATTTAATATTTTGCGTCTCAAAGGAATCGTGATAATTAAAATATTCAATAAAATAAAATTTGAATTTAAAATTCGTATAAAAAACGGTTATATTTACATTAATCATAAAAACAAATTGAGAAAAGAAAAAATTACGAACAGCAATTTTAATATTATATTTATAATCAATCTTTTGAATCAATTATATTTTAGAGAACAATTTTTATCATTTTATTTCAAGTCAAATTTTGGTTATGTATTAGATTCGTGCGTCACTGCAGTAATATGTGGTTATATTGACGTGATAGGAAAATCTTTTTTATCAAAATTGAAAAACAATAAAAAATCCTCACATATTTTTATTGATATTGAGCCACAATATAATCAGGATATATTTAATATACGACTTGAAAATACAATACGAATGTCAATATTTGATATTTTGTATTCGCTCGTATATACATTAGTTGAAGTATGGAGAAAATATGAAAAAGATAGAAAGAATCAATTTAAAAAAAGATAGCAAAATTGAATCATTAATTGATGTTTCGCTAGATAAAATACGAACCATGATTGACGTTAATTGCGTGATTGGAAGTGCGATTACTTTGCCAGACAATAGTGTTATAATTCCCATATCCAAAGTAAGTGTTGGTTTTGTGGCAGGCGGCGGTGAATATAATGATTTGAATGCCAAAAGAAATTCTGCAGATTTTCCAATGGCTGGTGGAACAGGTGGTGGATTCACGGTGTCACCAATTGGCTTTTTTGTGGTCAATAAGGATAAATTCAAAATCATTCATGCGGATAAATCAACTGCATATTTAGGTTTAATTAAGAATGCGACTGAAGTATTGAAAAAATTTGCGGAGAAATTGAAATGAAAACAAAGTGTTTAAAAAAAATAGTTGTTATTTCTGTATTATTAATTTTATCAGTTTTTTCAATCATGAATTTAAATCTAAGAAAAAACATAATTGCAGATGCTAGCTATCTATCCACTTCAAGCGCAAAGGGAATGTGTGTGATTGAAAAAGATAGTGGCAGAGTATTATATTCAAAGAACAAAGATGATAAACTCCCAATGGCTTCAACAACAAAAGTGGCAACAGCCATTACAGTTTTAGATAATTGCGACGATTTAGAAGAAACAATTGTGGTAGACAACAATTCAATAGGTGTAGAAGGCACTTCAATATATTTGAGAAAGGACGAAGAGATAAAAGTAATTGATTTATTATATGGTTTGATGCTTAGAAGTGGAAATGATGCTGCGACTGCTTTGGCATATCATGTTGGAGGAAGTGTTGAGGGATTTGCAAAACTTATGAACGAAATGGCAAAGAAGGTGGGAGCAAACAATTCAAATTTTGTCAATCCACACGGTTTGGACAATGCAAATCATTATACTACAGCTTATGATCTATCATTAATTACAGCATATGCATTAAATAATCCAACATTTGCAAAAATTGTATCCACCAAAAATTATGTAATAGATACAACAAACAAATCGGATAAAAGGTATTTGACAAACAAAAACAAACTTTTATCTAGTCTTGAAGGTTGCTGTGGGGTAAAGACAGGTTTTACAAGCAAAGCGGGCAGATGTTTGGTCAGCGCTAGTGAGCGAGATAATTGCACAATAGTGTGTGTAGTATTGAATTGTGGTCCAATGTTTGAAGAGAGTTCTGCACTGATAAACACTGCATTTGATGAATATGAGTATAAAAAAATTATCGATAAAGACAAAGAAATCTATAATGAATATATTATCAATCAAAAAGAAGGTAAATTATATTTATATACAAAAGAAGATTTTTATTATCCGATTAGATTGGATGAATTCAAAGATTTAAAAGTAAGCTATAATGTAGATTTAGTTGATGCCAATTCGAATGAGGAAGTGGGTAAAATAGATATTTTCTTCAAAAATGACTTGATAAAAAGTTTAAAATTGTATACAATGAATAAAATAGATAAATTAATAGACAACAAAACATTACAAATTGAAGAAGTTTTATGGGAAGAAAATATCAATGAGGATCAATAAATATATTGCACAATGTGGAATCTCCAGCAGGAGAAAAGCAGAAGATTTAATAACGGCAGGCCGCGTGAAAGTGAATGGTAAAGTCACTACTGATTTGGCTACGGATATTAAGGATAGTGACATTGTATCGATCGATAATAAAACGGTCAAAATTGTATTAAATTATGTTTATTACAAGCTAAATAAACCAAAAGGTTATGTCACGACATCTTCTGATGAGTTTGATAGAAAAACTGTGTTAAATTTAATGCGTGGAGTGCATTTTAGGGTATTTCCTGTAGGTAGATTAGATTATGATACAGAAGGCTTAATTCTATTGACAAACGATGGAGAGGTCGCCAATATTTTAACAAAACCCAATAGCAACATTAATAAAGTATATGTAGCTCACATTGATGGGATAATTACAAAAGAAGAAATTAAGCAATTATCAAAAGGTGTAGATATTGGAGATTATATTACAAAACCTTGTAGTGTAGAATTGATTGAAACTAATGAAAAGCAATCAAAATTGAGAATCACAATAACAGAGGGTAAAAACAGACAAATAAGAAAAATGTTCGCAGCAATTAATAAAGAAGTAACATTTTTAAAACGAGTTCAAATAGGGGATATAAAATTAGGCGGATTATCAAGGGGAGAATATGCGCCACTTAATCAAAAAGAATTGAGGTATTTAAAATCATTAAAAAAATAGAAATTTATTCTATTTTTTTTAATTATTTAACTGGAATTATTCTTTATAATGTAATTAATAATAATTGCTAAATGCAGCAAAAAATGTTAAAATTAAACAATGAGTGAAATATATGATTGTATTGTGATTGGAGGAGGAGCGTCAGGAATGATGGCATCCATTTTCTCTGCAAAAAATGGATACAAAACGCTAGTTTTAGAGCATAATGAAAAGCTCGGGAAAAAATTATATATAACAGGTAAGGGCAGATGCAATTTGACAAATAATAGTTCAATAGAAAATCATCTTGAAAACATTGTGACTAATAGTAAATTTATGTATACTGCACTGAATGCTTTTTCTCCTAAAATGGTAATGGAATTTTTCACTGACGCAGGGTTGAAATTGAAAACAGAGCGTGGAAATCGAGTATTTCCTCAAAGCGACAAATCAAGTGATGTAATAAACACATTGATTGATCAAATGTATAATTTTTCGGTAAAATATCAATTAAATTGCGAAATTCAAAGAGTGGAAAAAATCAACAATATTTTCTATATATACGATAAAAATAATGTGATATACACTACATATAGATTAATAGTTGCAACAGGTGGATTGTCATATTCTGGCACGGGAGCGACAAAAATAGGCTATGATATAGCAAGAAATTTTGGACATAATATTATTAGACCCAAAAGTGCATTGTGCCCAATTTTGCTAAAAGAGCATACTGTTGCGCTCAATGGTCTCAGTTTGAAAAATGTCCGATTGACAATAGTGCTAAATAACGGAAAGGAATTCAGCGAATTTGGAGAAATGCTATTTACATACACTGCACTTAGCGGGCCAATTGCACTTGAATTGTCTAGCAAAATTAATAAATATAGTTTAAATAATGCCATTGCGAGAATTGATTTCAAACCTGCTTTAAGCATGGAAGAATTGGATATAAAATTTCAAAAAGAATTCAAATCTTTTGCAAAAAAAGACTTGCGCACATATCTTAAAACTCTTTTACCAAACAAATTTTGTGAATATTTCTTTATACGTACTGGACTAAAAAATATTAAGTTGGCTGATTTGACAAAAGAAAATAGGCTACATATAATAAACTTGTTAAAAAAATTTGACTTTTCTATTAAATCATTAGATAATATAAATGTTGGTATTGTAACCTCGGGTGGCGTGGACGTAAAAGAAATTAATTCAAAGACTTGTGAAAGTAAATTGGTTAGTAATTTGTATTTTGTAGGGGAAGTTTTAGATATTGATGCTTTGACTGGCGGATATAATCTTCAAATCGCGTGGTCCACAGCATACCTTGCAGGTAATAATTTAAAAGGATAAATCGCTATGCTTTTTTACATTGCTATCACTTTAATTATGATTCCATGCTTAATACTTTTTCCAATCAAAAAAGTTGGCAAAAAAAATTTAAAACAATTGAAAGGGAAAAATTTTATCATTTCATGTAATCATACTTCTAATCTTGATCCAGTGATGATTGACATTACTTTTAATAAAAAGCATAGAATTTTGGCAAAAAAAGAACTGTTTAAAAATAGATTTGTTTCTGCCTGTCTTCGTAGTCTTGGTGGTGTGCCTGTCGATAGGTCACAAGCGGATCCTAAGGCAATTAAGGAAATTTTAACTTTATTGAAAAAGAACAAACGAATCTGTATTTTCCCGCAAGGGACAAGAGCTAAAACCATCAATATTGAAGAGGGGAGTGCAAAAGAGGGTGTTGCTTTGTTTTCTCTTAGAACCAACACTCCTGTCGTACCAATGATGTTTACTAGCAAGATTAAACTCTTTAGACGTACTAAATTAATAATAGGTGAGCCGATTTATCCTGACGTGACTAGAAAGAAGGACAAAGAATATTTGTCCGAATATGCCAACTTGATTATTTCTAAAATGAACGACTTATTAAAGGAGAATTCACCTAATGAAAATGAAAGATTTTAATATAAATATGACTCAATACAACCGTGGCGACATTATAACAGGCACTATTGTCATGATAGGTGCAAAAGAAGTTGTGGTCGCATTGGGAGGTTTGAAAGAGGGAGTTTTCCCGCGTACAGAACTTGATCCTGCGTTTAAAATTGGCGATGCAATTTTAGTCATGGTCACGGGGGAAATTGATGATAAAGGTTGTTTGGTCCTTACACACTCTGGCGTGAACAAAGCACTAGAAGACAAAGAAAAATTGAAGAGTCTCAAGGTTGGTAGCGAATTATCTTTTAAAATATCTGAAATCAACACAAGTGGCATGCTGGGAGAATTCATGGGATATAGAGTGTTTTTGCCGTATTCGCAATGTGCTACAAAAGACTTTGTCAATAGAGAAGGGTTGCTAAATCGCGAAATAAAGGCAATTGTCATAGAATTAAACAACATAAAAAAATCTATAGTTTGTAGCACCAAACTTCTTGAAGAAAACCAATCTATACCTGTAGAAATTGGAGAAGTATTAGAAGGATCAGTTATCAAACTAGAGGATAAATATGCAATTGTTTTATTAAACAACGGAGCTAAAGCGAAATTGTCCATAACTGATGCCTCATATGAGCATATAAATAGCCTTAAGGAAGTGGTGGAATTAAACAAGGAGTATAATTTTAAAGTTCTGGATACCAATGCGGACTTTTTGAGAATAAGTGTTGGATTAAAACAACTCAAAGAAAATCCATTGGATGTTCAATACGGTCTATTGAATGTAGGCGATGAGGTTCAGGGGCAAGTGGTCAAAATTTTTCCAGTGGGCGCTGTAATCAAATTGGATAATGGACTGACCGCACTTGCAATCACGAAAGAAAATAGTGATAGAGCGAATGTCGCTACTCATCATATTTACAAATTGAATAGTAAAGTAAAGGGTATTATCTCTAAAATTGATAGAGAGAATCATAAAATCAATATTTTAACCAATATTAAAAAAGATAGCAATTAGCTATTTTTTTGTTTAATTAAAATTGATTTATTTAATTTTTACGAATAAAACCACTATTAGACACATTTTTCGACATTTTATTTGTGTTAT
>CAMLYK010000015.1 GCA_946491735.1 uncultured Clostridia bacterium
GACTGATACTAATAGGTCGAGGGCTTGATCACCTTCCTTTTGAGAAATGATTTTTGACTAAATTACGGTATTTATATTTACTTCGTTGTCTTCTTATTTCATTATTTAATAATCATATTATGATAAAAGGAAAAGAAGTAATGAAGGAAAACCATTGGTTGTCCTTCATAAGACGAAGGACATTGACTAAAAAGGCTATAATTGCATAGCAATTTGCCAAAAAGTCAAATGTCCGAAGTATGCAGCTGTCATTGTTCTAAATCAATGAAAATTGATGATCAATGAACCATGATGGTGATTATAGCTAAGAGGATCCACTTGTTCCCATTCCGAACACAAAAGTTAAGCTCTTACACGTCGAAGATATTTGGTTGGAGACGACCCGAGAAAATAGATCGTTGCCATCAACCTGATGAACTCGTTTGATACGAGTTCTTTTTTTATATTCTCGTCGAACAACCAAATCTAAAGGGGTCCCCACAAAATTTAGTTTTGTGGGGAAAAGGAACGACCGAGAGATAGACGAAAATTGCGAGTTGATGCGAGCAATTAAGTAAATACGAGAGTCGTGACGCGGAGACGACCCGAGAAAATAGATAGATGACGGGCAATTCGCCCTCTTTAATTAAAAGTCACATCTTTAAGATGTGGCTTTTTTCATTTATGGGCGATTGCCCGTCATCTATGAAGGGACACCTTAAAAATGTTTCCCTTCATTACTTCCTTTCCAACAATAGGTTTTTTATTGAAGTATTTATTAGGATGTATGAAATAGGCTTGTGCTAGTTGCGATTTTTTTTGTAAAATCGCAAAAATAGCATTAACGTGCTATTGCGACGCTATATGAGGGGGCAAACTGTCTTTCCCCCTCATTACTCCTCCTTTGAAATTGGTTAATTTAACTTTTTATTGTTTTAAACAAAATCTCACATTATAGTGAAATTATTTCTGTTCATCTTGCTGATCATTAGTTTTATTTTTGATTCCGCGGAGTTCTTGAGTAAGTATATATAGGATTATTTCTTTTTTTACTGAATCTCTATAAAATGAGTCTTTTGGTAGTTTAATATATCGCTCTTTCATACTGTCTGGCATACCTTTCAATCTTTTGGGATAAAAAATATGCTCACACATTCCGGTTTCATCAAAGGATATATACTTCTTTATGCATTCGCCATTTCTTCTACTAAAGGCACAAAATAAATTTTTACATTTCATATGTATATAATAATTTACCTATAGGGTAAAAGTCAAGCATTTTTTTGCCTATTGGTAAACAATATATTTATGAAAAAAACACTTAGAAGAGAAATTATACAAAAAAGATTGAAAGAGGAATTAGAAAATTGTGGTATGAAATATACTGATATTGCTAAAGCTGTCGGAATTAATGTTGCATTATTAAGTCAATATAAAAGTGGAAAAAAATTGCCTTCAATAGAAAATTTTTCAATTTTATGTGAGGTTATAGGTGCAGATGCTAATTACATTCTAGGAATTAGTGATGACGGTTAAAATAACGATTGACAATTTCCTTAAAATTTTCATTATATTTTAATTTTATTTCAGTATTTTCAATTTTTAATTTTTCAGTGTATAAATACCAATCTAAACTCAAATCTGATAATTGATTTTTATAGCAATCAATATGATCTTGTTTGTCTTCGTCGGAAAAGTATGTTTTGACTTTTGGCAAGAAAATATAGCTGCATTGACCGAATCTGTTGACCGAAATTTCATCTTTGATGCATTTCAATTTCCTATTATATACACAAAATCTATTTTTACAATCCATATTAATATAATACTTTCCCAATGGGCAAATGTCAAGTAATATTTTGCCTGTTTGGAAATAATATATATATGAGAAATAAAATTAGAAGAGAATTAATCAAGGCGAGATTAAAAGAAGAGTTAGAAAATTGTGGTATGAAATATACTGATATTGCAAAAGAAGTTGGGATTAATGTTGCTTTACTTAGTCAATACAGAACGACAAACAAATTACCTGCATTAGAAACTCTCGCTCGCATTTGTGAAGTGATTGGTGCTGATTCAAATTATATTTTAGGTTTGACAGACAATCAGATATAAATCAAAATTTCAATATTGACAAATTTGTATTCATATGATAATATACTAATCACAAAGGCGGAAAAGAATATGGAAAGATTAGTAACTAAATTGACAAGAAGAAAAAACAAATTTGCTGATGATATTTATAACATACAAAATAATGTGTTTGACACTATTGTTAGAATTCAAAAAGAAATTGAATATATAGAAAAAGCGAACAAAAGATTGTTGAGAAAATGTGCTGTTCGAAAAATACTTTTGAAAACCAACAGTATCGCATTAGAAAAAAGTGGTCAATATATGGAGTATCTAGATGATATAAGGAAGATGCTAAGCAGAATTCAAAAGAACAGTGCAAATGAATTAATCGGACACATTGATGATTATCAACAAAAAAACGAAGAAGCAATAAATGTATTGTTTGAGATCAATTAAAAAACACACTAATTAGTGTGTTTTATTTTTTTCATACAAATTGTAAATATAAGATTTCGATAGATCATATTTTTCTTTTAGTATTTTCATGGCTGCCTGTTTTCCATTCACAGAGATCAGTGTTTCCAATTCTTTTAGCAAATCGGTATCATTCGGAAGAGTTATTTGTTCGGCGACGTATTCAACAACGATGACATATTCACCTTTTGGATCAGATAGGGCATAAGGTAGAGTTTGAATATCAGTGCTTTCATGAAGTTTTGTAATTTCACTGACGATTGCAACTTTGACATTCCCTAAAGCAAAGTATAGATTCTCTAAATCCTTGTTTATATTATATTTTGATGAATATATTATTCTAGTTCCCTTGAAATCTTTGATATTAATTAGTTGAGATTTCAATTCTTTATTTTTTTCGCTCAGAAAGCCGAAAAAAGCGAATTTTGTAGCATCAAACCCGCTCAAAATCAGTGCGGATAATCCCGCATTTGCTCCAGGTACAACGGTAAATGGCAGATCATTTTCAATCAATTTTTTGACAAGTATATTGCCCGGATCTGAGATGACTGGCATTCCTGCGTCTGATATTAGAGCGATATTTTTGCTTTGCTTTAATAATGAAATAATACCGTCCGCACTATTTTGTTCATTGAATTTGTGATAAGCAATAGTTTTGGTGTGGATATCATAATGGTCAAGCAGTATTTTACTATGACGAGTGTCTTCGCAGGCAATTATATCGCATTCACGCAAAACATTAATAGCACGAATGCTGATATCTTCTAAATTTCCAATTGGAGTCGCAACGATATATAACATATTAATAGTATAAACAAAAATGATAATAATGTAAAGTGAAAAAAATTTGGACTAGTCAATAAATTGATATGACAAATTTAATGATTTATAAAACAACGAATAAATTATTCTTTATTTTTTGTAACACGCACGCCAGGATTTGCACCCTTGATTGCCTCTATCAAAACAAGGTATGCTTCTTTGTCACCATTGAAAATAAATTTCATGCGTTTCACTTGCATATTATATTTGGCACAACTGCTCACAATTTCTGTCACTCGTGGGGCAATATGCACCATATAGAGTCGACCTTTGTCTTTTAATAGTTCGCTTGATTTTTTTATGATATCGTCTAAATTTGCTTCAATCTCATGGCGAGCCAAAGCAATTTCATATCGCTCATTGATTAGACTTTTGTCATTTACTTTTTGGTATGGCGGATTGCAAATGATGACGTCTAAACTTTTTGGAAAATCTGATAATTTTAAATCTTTCAAATTACAATTAAAAATTTTACTTTTTCGCTTGAAGCCGTTAAATTTTATATTTTCTTCAATAATTTCACACATTTCAGGTTGAATTTCGTTGAAATATAGATGATTGAAAGGGCAGAGCGAGTATGCGTAAAAACTGATCACTCCGCTCCCTGCACACAATTCCAATACATTGTCGCTATGCTTTATATTGCAAAATTTAGCAAGCAGAATGGCGTCTTGAGTAAATTTATAATAATTGTCACTTTGATATACGGATATTCCGTTATCAAAATGTTCAAGTTTAAAATTATCTATTTTTTTCATTCGTTATCCTATTTTTTATCTATTTTTTTGATATCATTTAGGTCGTATACTTTTATTTCAGTAGTATCCTCTTCATTCAATTTGTTCAATTCAACACTGACCTTTTCACGTAGAAAATCCGTGTCCGTTACCTTGCCAACACCGTCTGGAGTGCTGACTATGCTAGATATTTTTGGCATTTTCTTTTGCATTTCTTCGTAAAATTCGTCTTCGTATTTCAAACAGCAAAGCAATCTGCCACACATACCGTTGATTCTGCTTGGATTAAGAGCAATATTTTGATTCTTTGCCATTTTTATAGACACTTTGTCAAAATCGGATAAAAATGATTTGCAACAGGTAACGCGTCCACATATACCGATCGCTCCAACAATTTTACTTTCATCACGATTGCCAATTTGTTTCATTTCAATTCGTGTTTTGTATTTATTCGCAAGGACTTTGATCAATTCACGAAAATCTACACGTTCGTCTGAAGTATAGTTGACTACAATCTTTGATCGATCAAGATTTGTTGATATAAATCCAACTTTCATATTTAGTCCAAGCTTATCTGCTTCTTTTTTTATCTCAGGAAGCAGAGTACGGGCATATTTGCAATTTTCACATCTTTTGGTATTATCATCATCGGTAGCTAGACGAACAAAATTTGCGAGATCTTTTGTATCGTCAATGTTTTTTTCTCCTTTGACTATGCCCAATTCGTTGCCACCATTGACGGATACGACTACTCGTTGGTTAATTTTCAAGTCGTCTTGTTTTTTTATAAAAACACTGCTTGGAGTGTCGAACAATAAAATTTCAGTTACTTGCATAAAAATTTCTCCTTTAACATGTTGAACAGCAAATTATCTAATATGTAGTAAAAATTGACATTTGCCATCTGTTTTTTGTAGGCATCCTCTATGAATGGTAATGATTTTATCAATGCCTTTTTAGGAAATTTAGCATTGATAAGGTCAATTAAGGCTTTATCATATTTGCTATAATCGTTTTTGATACAAGATAAAACTATATCTTGTAGATGAGAAAAGAAAATTGATTTGTCGTTTAAATTGAGCGAACTTACAACTCGAGGAATATCTGATGTGGTATTTAAATTTTGAAATATATTAAAAATATCAGTAATTGTGTTTTGAAAATTCGAATTATTCACCAGATTGATCATCTCCGTCAATGTGAAATTGGAATTTACATATTGAGAGATATCAATGTTCTGTTTTTTTAATTCGTCTGCAATTATTTTTTTGTCATGCAATTGCAAAGAGGGCACAAAGATTTTGTTTAACCGACTCATAACCGTATTCAAAATTTTATCAGTCTTGGTAGTTGTCAGGATAAATATATTGCTTGAATTGGGCTCTTCTAATGATTTCAACAATTTATTTTGTGAAATTTCATTTACAGTATCTGCATTTAAAATCACAAACACTTTTTTGTCCGCAGAGATAGGAAGAGTGTTGAGTTTAGCAATAATTTTTGAGACATCTTCCACTTTGATGCTGTCTTGTTTCAACACAGTGAGATCGGGATGTGTCTTTGCGTCAAACTGTCTACATGCATCACAATTATCATTGGCAGTGTGCGAGTTGCACAATAGCGTCTTTGCAAAAAACAATGCAATGATATTATTTAACTCCGCATCTGAGGAATAAAATAGATATGAATGCAAGAGATTTTTTTCTAAGTTTAAATTTTTATATAATGATGTATTAATTATACTTTCTAGCATACAATTAATTATATCACATATATCGCAAATTTACAAATAAATTAAAATATTTGACTCATCGATGTTTATCGTTTATACTACTATATATAGGAGAGAAATGGACAAGACTTCTACTCGCAAACTTTTACTCACAACAGGTTGCATTATCAGTATAATTTATGGAATTATGCTGATGCTTACTGCAATTTTTTTGATACTTTGTGCTAGTTACATCAATTTCGAAAGTGTGACAAGAATCTTGACGGAATATGATCTCATCGATCAATATACTGAATCAGAGATAGACAGTATTACAAGTCAAGCAAGATTTATTTTCATATTCGGCTCAATTTATTCTTTTATTATTGGTTTTTTGCAACTGTTGTTCGCAATTTTATTGTATAAGTCTAACAGTGCAATCAAAGAGAACAAAGGATTGGTAATAGCCTTATTAGTCACATCAATTTTTTGTATGAATATTGTGACATTTGCACTTATGATTGCAGTCCTATGTTTAAAGGTAGAAAAGAATTTTGATGAAATATTTATCGAACTTGACAGGCAAGATTCGGGTGCAAAAGATGGAAACGGTAAGTAGTTTAATATGATTGTATTGTTTTAGCCTTCGTTTAAATATTTTGAAAAAACCGCTTTTTATGATATAATTATAAATATTTAAGGAGAAGGGTATGTTTGATGTTGTTATTGTCGGTGCAGGACCTGCGGGACTATTTACTAGTTATGAACTGATTACAAAAAATCCTAAATTGAATATTTTGTTGATAGACAAAGGGAAATTGGCTAAAAATCGTGTTTGTCCTATGAAGGTAAATGGAAAATGTGTGAACTGCAATCCATGTCAAATTTTATCTGGCTTTGGTGGGGCGGGCACATTCAGTGATGGGAAGCTGAATTTTATTCCAAAACTTGGCAAAAGTGACCTGTTCAAATATATGTCAGAGAGTGAGGCGTATAAAATCATAGATGAGACAGAAGAAATTTTCAACAAATTTGGTATGGACGCTGAAGTTTATCCGAAAAGTGATGATAAGAGTGAACAAATCAAAAAGGATGTGACGAAAAAGGGTGCACGACTATTAATAATCAAGCAAAAACACTTAGGATCAGACACTTTGCCTAATCATATAGAGAATTTTACCGAATATTTGAGAGCAAAAGGAGTAGAGATAATTGAAAGTGGAGAAGTGCAAGATATAGAAAGCGATGACAACCTCAATACTCT
Organism: uncultured Clostridia bacterium; assembly: GCA_946491735.1. Lineage (GTDB taxonomy): Bacteria > Bacillota > Clostridia > Christensenellales > UBA1242 > Onthoplasma. Next base: position 7,064 of record CAMLYK010000015.1, read on the forward strand.
TACATATTCAAAAGACGGAAAGACTTTTAGTATACAATCAAAATTTGTAGTGGTCGCACCAGGAAGAACAGGAGCAAGTTGGGTGCAGGAACTTTTGGATAAACGCAACATTGCTTATTCATCTCAAAGCATTGAAATAGGTGTGCGAGTCGAGGTTAGGAAAGAAATTTTAGAAAGTATCACAAATATCATTTACGATCCAACTATCTTCATCAAGACAAAGACATATGGCGATGAAATTCGAACATTTTGCACGAATCCTGGTGGATTTGTAACGAAAGAAAATTATTATGGATTCATTTGTGTAAATGGGCATGCACTAAAAAATGTTAAATCAAACAACTCAAATTTTGCTTTTATCAGCAAAGTGACTTTGACACATCCGGTTACAAATACTAGACTTTATGGTGAAAGTATTGCACGCATCGCTAATGTCTTAGGTGATAAAAAACCTATCATCCAAACTTTGCGGGATTTAAGATCGGGTAGGCGCAGTGAATGGCATAGAATCAACAAGGGGTTTATTGAACCCACGCTAAAAGATTGTGTTGCGGGGGATCTGGCTTTAGTCATGCCATATAGAATAATAAAAAACATTCTGGAAGGGCTTGAAGAATTGGACAAGATTTTCCCTGGAGTGAATAATGATGAAACCTTATTGTACGGTCCAGAAATTAAGTTTTTCAGCAATGAAATAGAAACTGATAACAAATTTAAGGTGGAAAACAAAAATTTGTATTTCATAGGAGATGGAGCGGGCAAGGCGGGTAATATTGTGGTGGCGGCAGCAACTGGGCTAATATCTGCTCGTGACATTCTTGAGCGATTGAAAAACAAATCAAATTAAAATATATGGAATATATGATTTTAATATACCTAAAAAATTATAATCAAAATATAAATAAAAAAGGCTCTATAATCAAAATAGAGTCTTTTTATTTATAAAACTTTAATATGAATCTCATTTTATTTTATGCTAATAATTTTGTATTCAACGATTCCCATTGGGGTTTTGATTTTTGCGATTTCGCCAACTTTTTTATCCATCAATCCGGCACCGATTGGGGAAGCGTTGCTGATCAATCCGTTCATAGGGTCAGAATCGGTATCTCCAACAATTTTATATTCTAGAGTTTGTTTTGTGCTGGTGTTTTGAATAGAAACTTTACAACCAATACTAACTTTACTGGTGTTTACTTTTTTATTGTCAATGATTTCAACAGATTTTAATTTGTTTTCCAAATCAAAAATTTCAGCTTCAACACTTGCCTGTTCGTCACGAGCAATATCGTATTCGCTGTTTTCGCTTAGATCACCATAACTTCTTGCTTCTGCAAGTTTTTCAGCGACTTCTTGGCGTCTAACTGTTTTTAAATAATCAAGTCTTTCTTTGGTACGTTCGTAACCCTCTTTTGTCATAAAATTTTTATCCATAAAGCCTCTCCATTACATTAAATAAAGTCGCAATAGGAATCTATCGCAACTATTATTGTGGATTATATCATTTTATTTTATTCTCTGTCAAGAGATTTTGTTAAAATTTGAAGCAGTTTTCTATCTCTTTTTTTTCCAAATTTTCACCTACCATACCGATGGCAAAACCGTATTCATTATTTATAATTGATTCTACAGCGCATGATCCAGCACTAAGACCATATCTTCTATCAAATGCAGATGGTGCACCACCTCGTTGTATATAACCTAATATATGCGGGCGAAATTGTGTTTTGCATTTATTTTGCAAAGTGGTTGCCAGATCTTCAGTATCTACAGTGTTTTCAAGCACTAGTATGACAGGGGGTAGGTGATTGCCATCATTTTGAAGTTTTATTCTCTTTACTAGATTAGGAAGATCAAAATCTTTTTCCTTTACCAACAAATCAGTGTGCACAGCTTTAGCAACTGTGTCTAAAAGATCAGTGCATTTGTTTCCCATGATTTTTATGGTCGCTCCATAGTTAAAAGCAGACAGCGAATCCATAATATTATCTATGGCATTTACAATGTTATTTGTGGCGGTGTCAAAGCCTATTGTATAACTAAAATTCAGGTCATTATCAATAGTGCCAGGAAGACAAATCAATTTGACTCCATTATCTCTAAGTTTCATAGCACCTTTTAGACTTCCATCTCCACCAATTATGATAAGTGCATCAATTTTATTTTCTTTCAAGTTATCAATTGCGATTTTAATATAATTTGATTTCAAAAATCTTTTGCTTCTACCGCTCTTTAAAATGCTTCCTCCACGATTGATTCTTCCATTAAATAATTGGTAGTCTAATTCAATAAATTTATTGTCAATCAAACCATCATAGCCATTTAAAACGCCATACAATTGAATATTGTTTTTCTGACATTCTGAAAAGGCACCAAAAATGGCTGAATTCATGCCGGGAGCATCCCCGCCGCTTGTTAGTATTGCTACTCTTTTAATTTTCATTTTATCCCCCTAAATTGATATTTTAATCTGAATTATTAATATGCTCCAAAGTGAATTTATCAAAAATCACACTCTCCACAAAGTCGTCCGGCTTGAAAGTGCAGATATTAAATAAATTAAAATCATACACATGTTTATCCAATAGAACTGGAGTGGGGATGTTAAGCGAATGGCACAAGTTTTTTAGCATATCAAAAAAAGTAGTAGTTTTTTCATCTACTGAAATAGTTGAACTTTTAATGATCCTATCATTGCTCAAAATCTTTCCCCAAATTTTTATCATAAAGATATTTTATTATAAACGTTCAAAAAAATCAAACAATTTATAAATTATTTGACATTTATAATAATTTTTAGTACGATTAAATTATGAAAAATTTAGTATCTTTAACCTATCTTGATAGTTATGAGAGTTCAAAAATCAATTCGGCAGTTGAACGTTCGTTTTCAAATATAAAATTAAATACAATCATTAAACCTAATATGAAAGTTTTACTGAAAGTTTGTTTGCCAGATAGTATTGAACCGGACAGTGCAGAAACTTCACATCCTGCTATAGTACAGGGTGTGGTCGAAGCGTTGAGTCATTTGGGAGCCAAGTGTATCATTGCGGACAGCCCATACAACAACTATTCACAAGCATATCTTGATACTGTATATTTCAAAACGGGCATGTTGGAAGTGGCAAATTCGTCCGACTGCGAACTCAATCACAATCTGAAAATCTATACAATAGACACACCTAACGGAGTGAAAACTAAAACTATTACATTATTAGATGTGATAAACGATGTGGACGTTATAATCAATTTAGGCAAAATCAAAGTAGATGAAAGATTGGGCTATCTTGGAGCAAGTGCGAATATGTTTGGTTTAATTCCAGGCGAATTAAAGTCACTTGTATTGAACAGACTAAATACAATAGGAGATTTCAACAAATATTTGATTGATATTATACAAGCATTGAAAGATAAATTGATTTTTAATATTCTAGATGGGGTAGTGGCTATTGAAGCTGGAGATACACAACGCATGTTATCATGCCTTGCAATGAGTGAGAATATTTTTAGTCTTGATGCATGCATGATAAACATATTGGGACTCAATTATAATAATACAATTATAAAATTGGCTAGCAATAGAGAACTAGTTGATATCAATATGCCTTTTGAAATTGTAGGGGATGAAATCGACGAGTTTAGGAATGAGGATTTTGCACTATATGATTATGATTTGAATACTCCAATTCATAAAAACAGCAGGCAACAAAAAAATTATTTCAAACTTAATCAACAAAGACCATCAATCAAACCTAATAGATGTAAAGGTTGCTCAGTTTGCAGTAAAATTTGTCCAACCAACGCTATTATGATGAAGTATGACAAACAAGGTGAATTGTACGCAGAAATCGACTATAAAAAATGCATCTTTTGCAATAAATGTTTTTTAGCTTGTCCATACACTGTTGTGAAATTAAAGACGCCATTAGGATTCAAAAAATTACATAAGAGCATTAACAAATTTAATGATGAAGAAGATTGATAAAAAAATTCATATTTTTATGAATTTTTTTGTTACAAAAGCTATCAAATGAATATTTTTTTTATCCTTTTACACACTAAATGTATTAGGAGAGAAATATGTTCAGATTAATCGCTTTTATATTGACATGTTTGGGAGGATTGAATTGGCTAATGATCGGAGCACTTCAATATGATTTTATTGCAGGCATTTTCGGCACACAAGCCAATGTGTTTAGTCGTATAATTTACGTTTTGATTGGTGTAGCTAGTATGTATATTTTAATTGTGACAATCTTTTCTAAAGGAAAATTAAAATTGTTTGGATATAAGAAAAAGAAAGAAAAGAAAAAAGATGAGATTGAAGAATTTTAAAAATAAAAAACTCCAAAATATTGGAGTTTAAATTATCATAATATCGGGTTTTTCTAATATCGTTTCTAATTCGAAAAGCAGGCGACCGTCCTCAATGTTTACAAATTTGTTTGTTTTGTATCCCTTGTTGCTAGCTTTATCAACTATATAGACCTCATCTGTTCCATTAAATTCTGATAATATTTTCATTACAGCATCATGCATTATACCATCATTTATATTATATTTTAGCCATAATTTTTTTGGTTTGACAACCTCTATTTCATTTTCATTATTAGATGTATTTTTTTCTTCAGCATTATCATTGGATAAGAGTTCAATGTTGTCTACCATAATTGATGGACGTCTGCCATCACGTATTGAGAACTTTCCTTTGATAGCCACCAGTGCGTCATTTGCTAAGATGTCTTTAAACTTTTCATACGCCTTGTTGAATATTACAGCTTCAAAATTCCCTGTCAAATCTTCAATTGTAGCGAATGCCATTCTGGCACCAGTCTTTGTAGTTTTTACGTTAAAGTCTGTTATTACACCGCCACATGTCACTACGTCGCCGTTTTTCAAACCGTTATACAATTCTTCATCTTCTGGATAGTCGTTTATCATCTCGTTGTCTAAATCGTCATCTTCAATATTCTCACTTGGGATCATTGATGAGTTGAATGTGAAATCTTTTATAATATTCATATATTCATCAAGTGGGTGACCAGATAAATAGGTGCCTGCGATTTCTTTTTCATATTGCAGTTTGATTTGTGTGACATATTCATTGATGTTAGGATATTCATTTTCTTCAATCAAATTTGTATCTTCAATAATGTCTCCAAAAAGATCAATTTGACCATTCATTGATTTTTTCTTTCGCTCAAGGGCTCTATCTACCATTATGCTATATACAGCCATCAAGTGACTGCGCGGACGTTTGAAACAATCAAATGCACCTGCTTTGATAAGAGATTCAATACAGCGTTTGTTTAATGCTTGGCTGTTTACTCTCCAGATGAAATCAGACAAATCTTTGAATGGGCCATTTTCGTTTCGTTCATTAATAATGTCGTCTACAACACCTATACCCACATTTTTTAGGGCAGCGAGCCCATATCTGATTGTTTTTCCATCTGTATCAAAATATGTATTGCTCAGATTGATATCAGGAGGCAAGATTTCTATTTTTTCTTGCTTTGTATATGCAATATAATACTTTAATTTGTCTGGTTTTGCGAATTTATTGTTCAAGATTGCAGTGATAAATTCAAGTTTATAATATGTCTTTAAATAAGCTGTTTGATAGGTGATTAAAGAGTATGCTGCAGCGTGAGATTTGTTGAACGCGTACGAGGCAAACGCTTCCATGTCCGACCAAATTTTATTGGCGACTTCTTCGCTGACTCCATTGTTGATCGCTCCAATAATTGGAGGATTGTATTTCCCATGATTGTCAGTGTAAGCTTCTCGTCCATGCAGGAAAGCTTCTTTCCATTTGAGCATTTCTTCCATTTTCTTTTTGCCCATCGCACGCCTGATCATATCCGCTTGTCCAAGTGAAAATCCTGCTAAATTTTGGCATATTCTCATAACTTGCTCTTGATAAACGATGACACCATATGTCACGTTCAAAATTGGTTCCAAAAGCGGATGATCATATTTTGTATCCTCGGGGTGATGTTTGTTGTGAACGTAAACAGGGATATAAGACATTGGACCCGGGCGGTAGAGTGAAACGGCTGCGACAATATCTTCTATACAGGTTGGTTGCAGATCTTTCAAGAATTTTTTAAAACCTGCTGATTCAATTTGGAAGATTCCGTCAGTATTACCAGTGGAAATCAGCTTGAAGACATTTGGATCGTCATAAGTACATTTGTCAAAGTCTATATCGATGCCATAATTTTTCTTGACAAGTTTTATGGCACCCTTAATATCGGTTAAGTTGGTCAAACCTAAAAAGTCCATTTTTAAATGACCTAATTTTTCCATATCTCCGCCTTCATATTGGGTAGAGATAATGTCGCCATTTCTGCTAAGTGGCACATATTTATCCAAAACATCAGCACCAATTATCACTCCACAAGGGTGGATTGAACTCTGACGTGGGAAATCTTCCACTTTTAGTGCAATGTCTACCATCTTTTTTATCTGAGGGTCAGAATTATACATTTCAACAAGTTCAGGCACAGCATATACAGTTCCAAAATCTTTATCTCCCTCTTTTGGGATATGGAAACCAAAACATTTTGGCAAAATAGGAGATTTGTACATAGGAATATTTTTAGTGATTTTATCGCACACAGAATAAGGTACTCTCAGCACTCTGCCGACATCTTTTATTGCATTTTTTGCTTTCATAGTTCCAAAAGTGATGATACGAATGACCCTATCTTTGCCATATTTTTTTGTGACGTAGTCAATGACCTCATCACGTCTAACATCTTCAAAGTCTATATCAAAGTCAGGGGCAGAAACACGCTCAGTATTTAAAAAACGTTCAAAATAAAGGTCGTATTTCAACGGATCAATATTTGTTATTCCCATGCTGTAAGCGACCAAGGAGCCTGCACCAGAGCCACGTCCTGGACCAACAGATATACCCATGTTCTTAGCAGCATTGATATAATCCCAGACAATTAAGAAATATTCAATGAAACCCTGTTTTTCAATGACTGAAATCTCATTTTCAAGTCGTTGTCTAATTTGATCGGTATAACCACCATACTTTTGCTTGATGCCTTTGTCAACCAAATTTAATAGATATTCTTTTGGAATCCTACCATCCACCTCATTATATCCTCCAGCAGGTTCATAACTAGGGAAATGGTATATTCCTTTGTCATATTCGTCAAAGTTGTAATTACATTTTTCAGCAATTTCAAGAGTGTTGTTTAACGCCTCTTCATCGTTAGGGAAGCCCTGTAACATTTGGTCATAATTTTTGAAGTACAATTCATCAGTTGGGAATTTCAACCTATCAGGATCATCCACAAATTTTTGCATAGCCACACACATCAGCACATCCTGCATTTCAGCATCTTCTTTGTATAGATAGTGTACATCATTGGTAGCGACTAGTTTGATTCCCAATTTTTTTGAATATTCACGCAGTTTGTTGTTGACGATTTCTTGTTCTGCAATTCCATTATGTTGCATTTCCAAATAAAAATCATCACCGAATACAGACTTGAACCAAAGCATCAATTCTTCAGCCTTGTCATATTGTTCCTGCAAAATAAGCTTCGGGATATCTCCTGCCAAGCAGGCAGATAAACAAATTAAACCCGCGCTATGTTCTTTCAAAGTAGGGTAGTCGATACGTGGTTTGTAATAATATCCATCTCGAAATGCTATAGAATTGAGTAAGCATAAATTTTTATATCCTTGCTCATCTTTTGCTAAAATTATCAAATGAGAGAGTTTTGATTTTCCATTTTTTACAGTTAAATCTTCAGCTACGTAAAATTCTGTTCCAAAAATAGGTTTGATTCCTTCTTTTTTGCAAGCGTTGAAAAAATGAATCGCTCCATACATGTTGCCATGATCCGTAATAGCTACAGCGGGCATGTTGTATTCTTTAGCAAGTTTAACTAGCTTTTTTATCCTCGCAGCCCCGTCAAGAAGCGAATATTCAGTATGCACATGCAAGTGTACGAAAGGCTTCATTTTTCTTCTCCTTTTAGTTTTTGATACAAAGTGATGATTTTGTCCAAACGGTATTTTATTCCCGCGCGACTAATTTTATTGTTGAGTATAGTTTTTAGATCGTTTAAAGAAACATCTGGATTGGCTATTCTAGCAAGAGCGACTTCTTTTAAATTTTCATCTAGAATATCTAGAGAATAGTTGTTGATTATATAATTTATAGCATTGAGTTGTATCGAACTTGCATCAATGGTCTTATTGAGATTGAATTCAAAACAATTATTTTGTCTATTAGCACTGTTCCTCATCTCACGCATAGCGAGATTATTTTGTATATCCAAAGCAGTTTTCACATCAGATAACTTTACAAAAATATCACATATCACATTACTGTTTTTTGTGTATATAACAAAATAATTATTTCTTTTCGTTTTTTTCAATTTAAAATCAAATTCAGCAAACAAATTCAGCAAAAAATTAGCGACATCTTCGTCTTTTACAATAATTTCAAAATTATAACCTTTCGAATTTTTGTTGTTGTCTTGATTATAATAAAAATTTCCATTAGTCAAGAAAATAGATTTTAATATTGTAATCTTATCACATTCGTTGCTAAACAAATACGGTTCACTTTTCCCATTCGAATCAATATTGCAATCTAACAAAAGATTGAATATATTTCCTTTCAATAGCAAAAAATTATCCCACGCATTGACATCTATGTTGGGGTAGAAGTTGAAGATAATACTTTTTACTTTATCTAAAATATCCGTTCTAGAATTTATCAAGATTGTTGAGTTTTTTGTATCAATATGAGCTGAACTGTAAAGTACAATATTAATGAAAGCTAGACTGCAACAAGAGTTGTCAGGTATACTTGAAAGTATTGTTGATTTGCAGTCATACATAAGTCATTAACTCCTTTTCTTTTGCTGTTTTTCTTTTTTAAAAGTGGGCAGATCGTTATAATTGACAATTGCACTATCTGGAATTCGTAAACGCAAAGCAGCCTCTAGTCCGAGATGACATTCGCCAACACGCTTTGGAGAGTGAGCATCCGAATTTATGACGAATTTGCATCCCAAATTGTAACAAGTCAAAATTTCTTCATCACTCATGCCGAGGCGTTTTCCATTCAGTTCAATTAAGGTATCCGTTTCTTTTGCGACACGGGCAACTTTTTCTACATCTACTTTACATACATGGTTCAAATGAGTGATAATATCAATTCTATATTTTCGCATCGCATTGATATATGCGTTTGTATTCTTCTCGCGCTGTTTTTTGCTGGTATGGTGGAAAAGTTCACAAAAAATATTTTTCAATACAAAGCCAAATTGTTCACGTGCACTTGTTGATTTGACCAATCTGTGAAAACCACATAATAATATGTCCAAATCATTATAATCAGTTTCAACAATATCAATATCTCCTTTACTAGATATCAGATTGGCTTCTACACCGAGCAAAACATCAATAGGGTAGCGTTCGCGCGCTTCTTCTATGTCTTTTTTCACTTTGGGGATATCTTTTCTTCTGACTCCGTACAATTTTTGATTGAAACCATGATCTGTAATAGCGATTTGACGAAGTCCTTTTTCATAAGCAGAGCGTACATTATCATTAATACTTCCCTTACCATGATAATTTCTTGAATATTTGGTATGAGTATGATAATCAGCGAGTAATGCCATAATTTTCTCCTTGCAGTTATTATATATCTAGACAAAAAATAAGTCAACAATTTCAATTTTAATTGTAATCAATAATCGACTATATGTGATAATTGTTTTAATTTATTTTAAATTTTTACTGATATTCTGAAGATAAAATATAGAGGAAAACTTTATCGAAACTGATAAATTAATATGGGATATATTCAATTTCTAGATCAAATTTTTGTTTGAACTGGCGGTATACACAGTCATTTATGTAATCAATCAACTGTTGAACATCTTTTGAGCGAGCATTGGCATTATTAATAATGAAACCGGCATGCTTGACTGAAATTTGTGCATCGCCGATATTTTTCCCTTTCAAACCCAATTCGTCAATAATTTTAGCAGGTATTAGGGTAGAGCGTTTAAATACGCTTCCTGCTGAATGATTGTCAACGGGTTGGGTTGATATCTTTTTATTCAAACATGATTTCATACGCTCAAAAATTTTAGTTTTATCATCACGTGTCAGTTTAAATTTTACACGTGTAATGACATAATCTTCATGCTTAAATAAACTGTTGCGATATTCAAAATGGCAATCCACCTTTTTCAATATAATTCGTTTTTTAAGATTATTTTTCTTGTAACAGATAACATATTCTACCAAATCAGATATTTGCTTATCAAAAGCACCTAACGAATTGATGATTCCTCCAGCAACACTAGAAGGTATGCCTGCAAAATACTCAAATCCAGATAGATTCCTTTGGGTTGATTTTTGAATAATTTCTCCAATATTTGTGCCTCCATCAGCGTAGACAAAGTTATCTACAAACCTCAATTTTTTGCTTCTATTTACGATAATAGCACCGTTATAGCCTTTATCATCGAACAGTAAATTTGATCCGTTACCAATAATTTTATACTTTATATTGTGTACATTACAATAATTACACACTTCTAATAGTGCAGTATTTGTATATGTAGTATATAAATGTTTTGCCTGTCCGCCAATTTTGAACGTGCAATAATCTTTTAAATTGGCATCTTTAATATATATACAATCTTTAAAAATTTTCATACTAAACAAACACATTAGGAATCGTACAATTAAATATTGCATCTTCCATATCACTATATATTCCATCCGAATATATTTTGCCATATTTGACGCTATACAATGAATACTTATTTAGTTCCATTTGATAATCATCGCTCAACAAATAAGAAACAAACATTTGAGTATAATCATCCGAATTGACAATACCAACATATTGAATTAAATCAGTATAACTATCAATTGGGGTGATGCTTGCATTTGCTCGTCCAATTTTGTTTAAATTGTTTACTCTGAATACATCTCTACCAGTGCCCAACAAACAGACATCTTCATTATAAACAAAGGATTTATATGCCTCGTATTGACTTTCTTGTGTTGAGATGTTTATATTTAAACTTGAAAATAGATTTTCTGGTTTTGTATATCCCGTCCTGCCACAATGAAAATTTTCATTCAATATTCCATGAGTTATTACAGCATAGCCGCTTGCAATGTATGGTAGAGCGTAAATTGTATTGTTGAAACTGCCGCTGATCAAAAGTTCATCTCGAATATCATAACTGAATTCACTCGCACTGAGATGTGGCAATACAACACTACCCAGACCATATCCAAATGAGATGATGTCAGGGGTTGAGATTTCCAACTCTGATGCCAAACTATCTGCCTCTATTGATTTTATCATGAACAATATTCCGTCATTTTCGCTTTCAATATCTCGTGCTACTTTTTTCAAATAATTGATTCGAGGCATGCCTCCACCTTCAAATGTTTCAACATGCCAGACTGTATAAATTTTAGTTTCTATCTCTGGTTCTTTGTATATTGCATAATCTTTTGCCTTTTTCATAGCCACTATTGTTACATATAGTGCTAGTACAACAATTAATGCTATGTTTAATAATTTAAACCAATTCTTTTTTATCCATTTCATACATCATTGTATGAAAAAGAATTATAAATTATTTTAAATAACTTCAAAATAATAAAAAATATGTTATAATAAATATATGGATATAATTAAGGATAAAATCAAACGTCTCCCACATGATGCGGGCGTATATATAATGAAAGACAAAGACGAGAATGTCATTTATGTCGGGAAAGCAAAAGACTTGAAAAAACGCGTCAGTCAATATTTCTTACGAAAACAAGACCACATCAAAGTACGTAACATGGTCAGCAAGGTGGCGGATTTTGATTTCTTTGTCGTAAATGATGAAATAGAGGCACTTGCCTTAGAAAATAATCTAATAAAAAAACATAAACCATACTATAATATACTTTTAAAAGATAGTAAAACATATGCTTATATAAAAATTAATTTAAAAGAGGATTATCCACATTTTGAAATATCTAGGAAATTGAACAAAAATGATAAATATTTCGGTCCGTTTATGGCTGGAGTGACGGCAAAAGATATTTTGTCAATTATAGATTATGCCTTTACTTTGAGAAAATGCAAGTTGCCTCTTGCAGAGAATAAAAAAGCAATAAAACCCTGTCTATTCTATGAAATGCATCTATGCAGCGCTCCGTGTGCTAAACTTATTAGTAAGCATGATTATATGGAGATTGTCAACGAAGCAATCAAATTTTTGAAGGGAGATACAAAGCGGGTAGAGGAAATTTTAAAATCAAAAATGGAATTGGCTTCCAAAAACGAAAACTTTGAAACTGCATTAATTTTGCGAGATAGATTGAAAATGTTGGACAAATTGAAATCGCGTGTGATAACTAGTTTAGGAAGTTTGGTAGACTATGACGTATTTAATTTGGTGACCAGTGGAGAATTTTCAGCAATGTGTGTACTGAATATTCGTGGTGGAAAATTGCAAGGAGTGCGGACCTTTGACATTTTAAACTATTTAGATGAAAGCGAAGCCTACACTCAATTTATTATGCAGTACTACAATTCTCATCCGCTAATTGTAGATGAGATAATTATGCCTAATGTTGATACGCACGAAATAGAGTTGTACCTTATGGACAAATCAAAAAAGAAAATCACTGTCACAAAACCAATAATCAACAGTATAAAATATCAACTGCTAGAAGTTGCAGACAAGAATGCACGTATGCATATAGAAAAAAATCTGGATAAAACGATCAAAACAATCAACGAGAGCATTGGAGCCGTAAAACAATTGAAAAATGATTTATCTCTTTCAAGGGAACCAAAACGTATTGAATGTTATGATATTTCACACACATATGGCACGTACACGGTCGCTAGTATGTCTGTATTAATCAATGGCGAAAAAGCACCTTCAATGTACCGAAAATTCAAAATTGAATCAGTGGATTTCATTGACGATTTTGCTTCGATGCGTGAAGTTTTGTCTAGACGTATGGAGAAATTGGACAGTGATGATATCAGCTTTTCTAGTATGCCGGATCTAATTGTGATCGACGGGGGTAAAGGACAACTCAGCATCGCCACAGAAGTGATGGAAAAATACAAATACAAACATGATCTGATAAGTTTGGCAAAGCGAGAAGAAGAAGTGTTTAAACCACATGAGAGCAGACCATATATTTTAAAAAAGGGCAGTTATTCATTAAGGTTGATTCAATTAGTGCGCGATGAGGCACATAGATTTGCCATAACATTCAACCGTCAGCTTAGAGCTAAAGGTATGTTCCGTGGAGGATTGGAATCAATCGAAGGAGTAGGTCCTGTCACCCGACGCGTGCTTCTTTCAAAATTTAGGACAATAGAGAATATAAAGAATGCACCTCTATCAGAAATTGAAAATATAAAGGGTATGAATAAGAACACTGCTAAGAAGATTTTTGATCATTTTCACAAAGAAAATTAGCACTTTACAAAAAAGTTTGCTAATTTTTTTAAAAAATTGTGCAATTTTAGTTGACATGGGGCATAAAAAGTAGTATCATAGCCTTGAAAGTCAAAGAAAGTCAAATTTTTAAAAAATTTTTAAGGAATATGTAAACTTTCGTAATATTAAGGTTAAAGATTTAAAAAAATTGGCGAAAATTTGATTAAATTCTACAAAAGGAGGGAAAATGAAGAGCATTAGTGATGTGATAGAGCAATTTATTATGTCTAGTTTGGATGATAATGATTTTATTGAACTATCTCGAAATGATTTGGCAAAATTCTTTTCTTGTGTGCCCAGTCAGATTAATTATGTTTTAAATACTAGGTTCACCATTAATCGTGGCTTTGTGATTGAGAGTCAACGAGGAGGTAGCGGGTATATAAAACTTACTCGTATGCACGACAATGACTCAAATTTTTTGAAAAATAGTTTAGAGCTCTATTCTCATCCAATGACGGTAGTTGAAGCAAATCAGTTGTTACAAAATCTATTTGATAAAAAGTTGATTAATGAACGTGAAACGAATTTATTAAAATCTACAATTAGTGCAAAAGCCCTAAATAATCCTATAAATATTGATAATACAATTCGTTCAAATATCATTCGTCAGGTTATAATAGAGTTATCTAAAAATATCAAATAGTTATATAGATAAATAGTATACAAATCACTATAAAAGGAGAAAAATTATGAAATGTGATAAATGTGGAAAGCCAAGCGTATACCATTCAACGCTGATAGTGAATGGCGTCAGCCAGACGCGCAATTTGTGTAGAGATTGTGCGATAAAAGAGGGAGTGTTCAACACTGAACCAACAAGTCTATTTGACGATATGTTTTCAGCCTTCGCAGATTTCTTGCCATTTGAGAGGGTGGAAAACATTGTCTGTCCAGTATGTAAAACCAGTTTAAGAGAATTTAGAACCACTCAAAAGTTGGGTTGTCCAAATTGTTACGATGCTTTCAGAGATGAGATCAGTGCAGTGATCAAAAAAATTGCACCATTTGAAACGCACAAACAAGATAGCATAAAGATAAAAGACTTTGAATCAAATTCGGACAAAAAACAGACCAAAGCAGAAAAGATTGCCAGTCTGCGTCAAGAGATGTCGCTTGCGGTCAAAGAAGAAAGATATGAAGATGCTGCAAAGATCAAGAAGCAAATTCAGAAATTGGAGAGTGAAAATGAATAATGTTATTTTTACAAAAGCAACGATAGTAAGGAATTTGAAGGATTACAAATTCGTTCCAAAATTAGAAGAAGAAAAGAAAGGTGAGATAGTTGACAAATTATCCTCTGCATTGAAGGGAAAATTGAGTGCATTAAATCTATCTAGTGCGGATAGCAAAGTGATAGAGTATTTGAAAAATAATAGATTGTTTAATTCGAATTATCAAACCTTGTTTGTTAGTGAAAAAGATAATCTAAGCATATCTCTATTCAATGAAGAACATTTAAATATTGTATCAACTAGCATTGGATATGATAAAAATGTGAGCAAAAAAGTGCTAGACATAGCTAATTATTTGGCTAACAAATTAAGTTTTTCATATAATGACCAATACGGTTATTTGATGAGCAACCTAAACTATATTGGCACGGGCATAAAATTGGAATGCATAATTGCTCTTCCTGCTCTGTCAAAGATTGGCAAAATCGATCAAATCAAACGCAATGTCAGACAGTTGGGCTATCAGCTTAATGACATAAAGAATTCATCTGATACGTACAAACTATCTACAATATGCAATTTAGGTTTTACCGAAAATGAAATTTGCAACGAATTTGATAAAATGGTGTCAAAACTGCAAGATTTAGAAATTGAAAGTGCAAAGATGTATGATGTAAGCAATCATGATGAATTGCTCGATCAATGTTTTAGAAGCATGGCAATATTAAATTCAGCAAATCTTATGAATTATTCAGAACTTGAAAATCATATCAAAAATCTTCGTTTGGGATTGAATTTAGGACTTGTCAATATTACTTTGGAAAAAATAAACAGTCTACAAAAACTATGCAACAATAAAGATAGCGAATTTATTTCAAAAAGTGAGATGTTAAATCTTGCAAAAAATATAAAAGAAATTTTAAACAAATAAAAGGAGTGAACATGTACAATTTAACAGATTTAGCTAATAAATGTATTCAAATTGCTTCTCAGTTTGCATCCAATTATGGAAATGAAGTTGGGACAGAACATATTTTGTATGCTTTAACAAAGGTAGAAAGCAAATCTAAAAAACTGCTTAAGGCATATCATGTAGATAGTGATATTATAAAAGAGATTTTGGATGGCGTAGTTGGGTCAATACCTTCTAGTGTGGTTGAACTGACTCCAAGGACAAAAGAACTATTAATGATTGCCAATAGCGTGGCAAAACGTACTCGCAGTTCTTATATATCTACCGAACATTTGTTAGTGGCACTATTGAGTCAAGAGGATAGTTTTGCTATTAATATTTTAGCGGGAGCTTTGAAATTGAACGTATATGAAATGCGAAACAAAGCGATCGGAATAATTACCAATTCAGCAAACAACCAGGGGAACAAAATGAATGAATTTGACACCAACGGCTTTGTACAAGTTGGCAACATGAATTCGGACAATTCTCCAAGACAAGAGGCATATTCTAGTGAACTACCTGCTGAATTGTTAGAGATGGGTAGTGATCTGACAATGCGTGCCAAAAACGGTAAAATTGATCCAATTATCGGTAGGGATAATGAAATTGAACGAATGATTGAAATCCTTTGTAGAAAGACAAAAAACAATCCTGTTTTGATAGGTGAGGCTGGAGTTGGTAAAACAGCGGTAGTAGAAGGTCTGGCTAGACGAATTGTAGCAGGAGATGTGCCACAATTTTTGAAGAATAAAATCATCTATAGTTTGGACATAGGCGGCTTGATGGCTGGAACAAAATATCGTGGCTCAATGGAAGAAAAGTTAAAAAATGCAATTGAGTTAATAACGACAAATAAAAACATTATAGTCTTTATTGACGAAATTCATACATTGGCGCAAGTCGGCACTGATAAGGGAGAAACTAATCCTGCAGATATGTTGAAACCATATCTTGCTCGTGGAGAGATGCAAACAATTGGTGCAACCACAACAGATGAGTATAGAAAATATATAGAAAAAGATAAAGCACTTGAAAGACGTTTCCAACCTATCATTATTGATCCGCCAACAGTTGATCAGACTATTGAAATATTGCGTGGGCTAAGAGACAGTTATGAAGCGTTCCACAAAGTAAAAATCACAGATGAAGCTATCAAAGCAGCTGCTACTTTGTCAGATAGATATATTCAAGACAGAAGCCTACCAGACAAAGCGATCGATTTAATTGATGAAGCATCGAGCCGAGCTAAAGTAAAAAGCAATTACGATACAGACGAAATTAAAGCATTGAAAGAAAAACTAAAAAAGGTGGAAGCGGAGAAAGAAGACGCAGTTACACAAGAAGACTTTGAAAAAGCAGGCAAACTGCGTGACAAAGTGACAAAATTAAAAGATGAGATACAACGATTGAAATCAATTCCTGTCACAAGTGAACAGACGGATGCTGTTATTACTGAACATGATGTCGCTGAAGTGGTCAGCAAGTGGACAAATATACCGCTTACAAAACTTACAGAAGGAGAGGCTGAAAAACTCATCAATCTAGAAAAAACTTTGCAAGAGCGAGTAAAAGGTCAGGATGAAGCGGTAGAAAAAGTGGCAAAAGCCATCAGACGTAGTCGAATTGGAATACGTGATCCAAAGCGTCCAATAGGAAGTTTCTTGTTCTTGGGTCCAACCGGTGTTGGTAAAACCGAATTGAGCAAAGCATTAGCTGAAGCATTGTTCGATGATGAAAACAAAATAATACGACTTGATATGAGTGAATACATGGAAGCCCATAGCGTATCAAAGTTGATTGGTAGTCCACCAGGATATGTGGGATTTGATGATGGCGGTCAACTGACTGAGCAGGTTAGAAGAAAACCATACAGTGTCGTTTTATTCGATGAAATAGAAAAGGCACATCCAGAAGTATTCAATATGTTACTTCAAATTCTAGATGATGGTCGACTCACAGACAGTCATGGCAAGATTGTAAGCTTTAAAAATACAATTATAATATTGACTTCAAATATCGGTAGCGACAAACTCAACAAAACAAATATTGATTTAGGATTTAATGATGGAAACAAAGATGACAAATCAACTATAATGCTTTCAGAACTTAAAAAATATTTCAAACCTGAATTGATAAACCGTATTGACAATATTGTAATATTCAACAAATTGAGTCCACAAGTATTGAAAGATATTGCTAAAAAGATGCTAGTAGACTTGAACAAAAATTTAAAGCAAAGTGGTGTTGAATTGAAATTTACCACTGCAACCTTGAATTATCTTGTAAAAAATGGAACAAATGATGATTTCGGAGCAAGACCATTGCGTAGATTGATCACAACAAAAATCGAAGATGAATTAGCTGACAAAATGCTCAAAGGAGAGGTAAAGTCGGGTGATAGCATCTTGATTGATTGCAAGAATGATAATCTAGTATTCATGTCAAAATCTGAAGAAGCAAAATAATATAAATA
>CAMLYK010000016.1 GCA_946491735.1 uncultured Clostridia bacterium
ATTTTACCCTCTTTGAAATATATAATAAACTATAAATATTAAAAAAAATAAGGTCAAAATTCTTGACCTTATTTTTTTATGCTTCCATTTTCTAAAACGATATGATTATAATCATTGAAGCATTCAATATTTGAATTGGATTTTTCGCATGCAATAATGATAGAAAATTTTTCCATTTCGTGAATAATTTTACAAGCCAAGTCTAGATATTCTTTATCTAAATCGGTAATAAAATTTTCAATTAATATATATTTTGGTTTTCGTATGAGTGCACGTAATAAGGTGACAATTTTTTGTTCAGAATATGTAAGTTGCTTTATTTTTTTTGAAAAAAATTCTATTTTAAATTGATCTATATACGAATTTATTAGATTTTTTGCATCTTTTTTATTAATTTTTCGAATTTTTAATGGATAATACAAATTTTCAAATATACTTTTATGTTTAAATAAATATGCATTTTCACTAACATATGCAAGATTTAGTTGTCTGTCGTTCAATTCACGCAAATTGATATTATCAATAAAAATTTCACCTTCATATTTTTTATCAATTTTGCTGATCAGTCTAAGTATTGAACTCGTTCCATCCGCACGATTGCCAAAAAATAATGTATTTTTATTGATCTCAAAATTGATATCATATAAAGTGAAAAAATCTTTTATATATTTTAAGTATACGTGACAAAATTTTATCATATATACATTTTATCAAAAATTCGAAAAATAGCAATCAAATATTGAAAGTTAAATAACCGGCTCCTTCAGTATCAATATCTCCAGTGATCTTTTTGCAATGGGATAGAAGGAATTTTTTAATTTCATTGTTGGTTATATCTGGCCAACGCGACTTAATATCAGCGCACACTCCTGCAACTATTGGGGTAGCCACACTTGTTCCGCTCATTTTGGTATACAACGGGATTTTGTTATCGCACGAAATAATGTTTACTGCAGGGGCAAGCAAATCTGGTTTATGCCCGTAAATAGTTGGACCTCGACTGCTAAAGTCTGCTGTTTGCATACTCGATTCATCAAATGCACCCACTGTTATGATATGTGGATTGTTGCCGGGAGATTTTATAGTCTGCTTTTCAGGCCCGCTATTTCCTGCTGCAGCAACAACCGTAATACCTCTTTTCCAAAGTGCTTCCGCACCATTTGATAAAGGGTCTTTGTCTATACTAATCTCTGCACCAAAACTCATACAAACCACACTGATATTATATACTTTATGGTTTTCATATATCCATTGCATAGCATCCAGTATTACATTGCTGTTGCTATTTCCTTTTTCACTCAAAGCTTTGATCGAAATAATATTGGCTCTTGGGGCAAATCCTGAATTTGTATTATTTATTATACCATTCCCACACGCAATTCCAGCCACGAATGTACCATGACCGTTATCATCGTATGCTGTCGGATTGTGATTAATCAAATCTATAAATTTTATTATTCGATTTTTTGGATATATAAAATCAAAATGAGGGAAGATTCCAGTATCCACAAAACAAATAGTTTGCCCCTGACCTAAATATCTATTTTCTGTCAACCTATTTAAATTCATATTTTCAATTTGTGTCTGTTGAATGTTGACGATTGGATTAGAATGGATATATTTGATATCTGATTGATTGGATAAAATGGAAATATCATCAAAATCAGCATTCAAAGCAAAACAATTTGCAAATTTATACGGTATGTATTTGTAGTGATATTTATCCAAAAATTTTTTAGTCATCCAAAAATCATTTGAGTTTACAAAAATATAATCTGTATGATTGTTATCCATTACAGATACAGAATTTAATAATTCGGGAGAAATCTTATTTTTGTTCATTTATCGCGTCTATCAGTGAATTGAGCATTTGTTGTTGTTCACTGTTTAAGAATGGGGAAATCGTAGTTTTCAAACTATTTAATTGGTTCGAATCCAGTTTTCCTTCACGTTTTAATTTGCTGGCTTCACTGAACAAATTTGACATCAATTGATTGCTATCCATGTCTTTGTATTTGTCTAGAATGTGTTGGTATTCGTTCGCTTTTTGTTGATTATCTTCAATAATTTTTTTATTTTCATCAACAACTTTTTTGTGTTCTTTTGAAAAACTTTTAAAATCTCTTGGCATATTTCCCTCTTAGATATTTTTATGAGATTTTAGAAATTTAGGTTACAAATTCAAGATTGTTTCATAAATAATAGTATGGAATTCGAAGATAGTAGAAATGCATTGTTTACTGAACCAAATGCGTACATACAAAGATATGAAAATAAAGAACAATATCATCCTAAAAAAATAATTTTCCAAGAACCGTATGAAAACGTTCCAAATTTTTATATTGACAATGATTTCAAGAAGGGAAATTGTGATTGTATTCCAAAACCTAAGCATGCATCTCAAAATCATTCGCCAGATAATAGAAGATCACCATTTCCATTTGATTTAAAAAGCTTATTACCACTTTTAGGTGGGCTAACGCAATCTGGTGGTGGAATAGGGAATCTCTTATCTGCTTTTTCAAATAATTCAAACACAAACGAAAGCAAACCGGATTCGAGTTTTAATTTGTCCAATATCATCAATCTATTTACATCCAATAATGGAGGAAATGGACTATTAGATATTTTCAAATCTTCCAATTTAGGTAATTTATTTAAAAAAAATAATAATGCAAAAAAAGAAATGAAATCCACTGATTTTTGTATAAAAGATTATGAACGAATTAATTAAAAAAATTTAAAATTAATAAAATTTACTATATTTTTTAACATTTTTTAATAAATAAATTACTATTTTTAAAATAATTTTAAAAAATTTAATATTTTATATAATTTTTGACAAAATTTTCAACATGAAAATTATCGAAAAAATTAAAAATAATTATTTTAATAAAAAATTTAAACATTTAGACAAAATTCTCAATTAAAATATTAATAAAAATATAAAAAAGGAGGTATTAAAACTCAATATGTTTAATACCTTTCTTTTCACTATGCCTGTATAATACAATTTTCTTTCCAATAGTGGTGACGACTTCTGCACCAAGTTTCACAGCCATTTCCGTCAATTCAAATTCAGTCGGTGGAGTGGTGTTCTCTTGCATACTGATTTTTATCAATTCGTGATTAAATAATTCTTCATCGATTTGTTTCAACACATTTTCAGTAAAGCCATCTTTTCCTACCCAAACTACTGGTTTTAAATTTTGAGCAAGGCTTCTTAGATTGATTCGTTCTTTTTTGTTTATCATAAATTCTCCTAATAGTTAAAATTTTGTTTAAAAATAAATTTCATATTGCAGATTTCCAAATATGACAGTATCTCCGTCTTGGACGCCTGCCTCTTTGAATTTATCCATTATGCCGTCTTTTTGTAATCGCATTTGAAAGTAGGCTAGAGATTGAGTATCATTAAATACGATTCCACGTTGGAGATTGTCTAGATATCCACCGGATAGTTCATAAACATGAGGTTCTAATTTGGTGATTTTTACTGAGGTGGTGTCAATTTTAGCCAGTTCAGTTTGTTCAATTGGCATAGGTTTTGTTTTTGGCAAAGTCTTCAATTTTTCATATATCTTTTTAATTAATTCATCTACGTTTTTTCTAGTGATTGAACTAATAGGTACGATTTCTACCTTATCTTTTATTTTTGATTTGAAATATTTTATTTTTTCATCAATGTCATCAATCATATCTAGTTTTGTAAACACAACTATTTGTGGCAATTTTGATAATTTCATATTGTATTTTTTGAGCTCGTCATTGATAATTTTATAATCTTCAACAATATCATTTCCGTAATAGCCTGATGCGTCAATCACATGAACAACCAATCGAGTTCGTTCAATGTGTGCCAAGAACTCATGGCCAAGACCGGCACCTTCGCTTGCGCCGCTAATCAATCCTGGGATGTCTGCAACAATAAAACTATCATTATAATATTTAACTACTCCTAAGTTTGGAGATAGAGTAGTGAATTCATAATCGGCAATTTTGGGTTTTGCATTTGATATGACGCTTAACAATGTAGATTTTCCAACATTGGGTTTTCCTACCAATGCGACATCTGCAATAGTCTTTAATTCTAAAATTACTTTATACCATTTTGTAGTTTCACCTAATTGGCTAAATCTTGGGGTTTGGCGAGTAGGGGATTTGAAGAAATTGTTTCCTTTCCCTCCACGACCTCCTTTCAAAGCAAGATAAATTTGCCCATCTTCGTACATGTCGGCTAGTATTTGGTTTGTTTCAGCATCTTTAATGATCGTACCGCAAGGAACCTTTATATATATGTCTTTTCCATTTTTACCATTTTGCAGTTTTCCACTTCCGCCTTCTCCGTTGCCAGCTTCAAACTTGCGTTCGTATTGAAAGTCTATCAAAGTATTTTTTGATTTATCTGCAACGAAATAAACAGAACCGCCATTTCCACCATCTCCACCGTCTGGGCCGCCTTTTTCTACATACTTTTCACGATGAAAACTGACTTTTCCGCTTCCGCCATTTCCAGATTTTATTGAAATAGTAACTCTATCTAAATTCATCTGTTATCCTTTTAACTTATTTTTTGAATTTTTATTATTAATATAAGTGTTGTTGTAAAATTTACACATATTTTTTAGTTTGCAATCTGAGCAATTTGGTTTGATTGCCTTACATACATTTCTACCGAACAAAATCATTTGATGATGAAATTTGCTTCTTCTATTCTCGGGAACAATTTTCAATAGATCCATTTCGCATTTTAAAGGATTTGAATTTTCATCTGTCAAACCCAATCTTTTTGAAACTCTATGTACATGAGTATCCACAGCGATAGTCTGTCCACCAAATGCATTTGCGATGACTACGTTTGCAGTTTTTCTTCCAACACCTTTTAGACTTGTCAATTTTTCAAGAGTGGATGGAACAATTCCTGAAAAACGATCTATTAAATCTTTACTTGTTTCAATAATTGCTTTTGATTTGTTGTTGTAGAATCCGCAGGGGTATATGATCCGTTTTAATCTATCTTGTCCAAGCGTCAACATTTTTTCTGGAGTATTTGCGACAGCGAATAGGTCTTTTGTGACAACGTTGACACGTTTGTCTGTACATTGTGCAGATAATATTACAGCAATCAACAACTCATATGGGGTATTAAAATCTAAGGCACATTCTGCCTCGGGGAATAATTCATCAAAATAGGTAATAATTTTATCGATTTTTGTCATATAATTATGATAGCAAATATAAAAAAAATAGTCAATATTTCAATTGAAAGAGTATTGACTATTTTATTTTTAAAAGAATTTTTCAATTTCTTCATGACTTCCTTTTCTGGTAATTGCATATACTCCAATTAATCCAGACAGATTAGATTTTCGAAGAAGACTTAGCACTGCTTGCAAATTGTTAAATTCGCTTCTGATGCTCAATCCACAACTTATAGAAACACTTCTTGGAGTGTTGATTATACTGACATATAGTCCGTTTTTTCGCATTAATTTTGCAAAGGTCATTACATTGTTTCTAGATTTGAATGATATTATTAGATATTTCATATTAACCCTCTATAACACTATATTTCAAATTTTCATATTGTGTTATATGATATATTTTGATAATGCGGCTACAAGCCTAATAAAACCAATTCAAGTGAAAAGAGCGGTGATGAATGCCCTAGATCATTTTACAGCAAATCCAGGTAGAAGTGGTCATTTCAAATCAATGGAGGTGGCAGAACAGATATTTGACACTCGTGAAATAGTAAAAAATTTTTTTAATGCCACGGATTACGACGTTATTTTCACAAAAAATTGTACCGAAGCATTAAATTTGGCAATTTTTGGATCATTAAAGTCTGGGGATCATGTTGTGACTAGTTGCTATGAACATAATTCAGTTTTGCGCCCGCTAGAATATTTGAAGGAAAAAGGAGTAGAAGTAACTGTAATTGATTCTGATCTGATAGACTTTGCAAATGAACTGGAAAGCTCTATAAAGGACAATACAAAAATGGTTATCTGTACTATGGTGTCTAATGTGAATGGAGAATTCAGTGATTTAAATAAAATTTCTGAAGTTTGTAAAAAACATGATATCATTTATCTAGTAGACGGCGCACAGTCAAGCGGACATATGCAAGTGGATCTGAAATCAACTGGCGTGGATATGTATGCGTTTGCAGGACATAAAGGTTTGCTTTCGATCTCGGGCGTGGGAGGTTTGATTGTAAAGAAGGGAATAAACTTAAGACCAATTCTATATGGAGGCACAGGTACAGACAGTGAAAATTTAATTCAACCAACTTCTATACCAGAAGGGTTAGAGGCGGGAACTATATCTTCAATTCCCATAATAAGTTTGAAAGAGGGGATTAGTTATATTCAAAAAAATTTTTCAAATATAATAAAAAAAGAGGAAAATTTATCAAATTATTTATATAAATCATTAAAAAAATTAAATTTTTTAACAATTTACTCAAAAGAAAATGCAAAAAATGTGATCAGTTTTAATATGGAAAATGTAGACTCTTCTTACTTAGCAAATGTTTTGAATGAAAAGTACAAAATATGTGTTAGAGCGGGATTGCACTGTGCACCGTTGATTCATAAAAAGTTGAACACGCTAGAATCTGGTGCAGTACGTGTTTCGTTAGATTTTAACAATACATTTGATGAAATTGACAATTTGATAATGGCTTTGAAATCTATTTATCTTTCTTTATCTTAGGAAGGATTTTGCAGACAATACTGAAAATTAAAAGAAGACTGCCAAATATAATATAATAGATATGATATGGTAGGATGATGCTACTGAATATCAAAATAAGACCACAGAAAAAGTATGATTTGGCTTTTTCGGGCAAAAACATACTGTTCAAGATATCTTTGAATTTTATTTTTGTTATGCTAGTATTAATCTTGCTATCATCAGGAAAAATTTGATATTTTACAAAATAATTCACGTATAGTTCACGTTTTGAAACGAATTGAATCTTTTTATCAAAAAAAATGTTTGAATTGATATTCGAATTTACATCGGTGCAGATTATATCTATAATGTCAGCATCTAGATCAGAATATTCATCTATCAAATTGATCAACTCATTTTCATTGATACGTTCAATGTGTGTGGCAATAATTATAGTGTGTTTTTTATTATCTTTTATATATGTTAGAGTTTCATTATCCAATTTTGCTTCATAATCTTTACTGAGAATTTTATATAAAAGATTGAGTTTATCTTTACTTGGAGTCAATCTAAACGCTAAAAAATATTTATTCATCTCTTCAGTATTTTTTTTCGTAAGAGATATTTTTTCTTGCTTTTTATTAAGAAAATAATATAACACAAAAATGCAGGCTGAACTAAAAATTAAACTTAATATAAATGTCGTCCATAGATTGCGAATGTAAAAATTAATCCAAGCATATATAATCAAAAATATTGATATGCTGATAAAGATTTTATCAAATAAATTAATAATTTTGAATTTTGACATATATAAATGATTACATTTTATAAAAATTTTATACATTTTTATTTTTTTTGATTGTTTCTATAAAATTTTTTATTAATTCTGAATTTAACATTTATTCAAATCTGCGATGCTTAATAATATAAATTTGGGTAACAAAAAGAAAATTCTATTTTACTCATTTGACAAAGGATAGATAAATATATAAAATATTAATAGGTGGGGTATGTTAGAAGATTTTATATTAGAGAAAGCAAAATCTCATGAACTGTCTTTGGAAAATTATTATGAGATTGTTGATCATATGTTAAAGTTTGGTGCAGACAAATCTGTCATTAAAATGTTTTTAGCTCTTGATTCGTTTGGAATGACAAAACGCGAGGTCTTGAGTTTGGCATTGGCAATTCGTGATAGTGGAAGAGTGATCAAATACAATCAACCAATTTTTGAAAAACATTCTACAGGTGGCATCGGGGATGGTTCAAGCGTGGTGTTGATTCCTTTAATAGCGAGTTTGGGATATAAGATAATTAAGACGACTGCAAAATCGCTCGTATTTACAAACGGTAGTTCGGATAGATTTAAAGCAATACCTAATTTTAGAGTCAAACTATCTGATGACGAAATTAAAAATATTTTGGATGAAACCAACGCGTGTGTGTTATCTCATAATGGAGATATGTGTCCAGCGGATAGGATATTATTTGATATTATTGAAAAGAATAGGATGGAAAAAAATATCAATTTTTTAGCTGCTTCAATAGCTGCTAAAAAACTTGCCAGTGGAGCAAAACTTGTCTTGGTAGATGTGAAATATGGACAAGCAGCGATCATCAAATCATATTTTAAAGCAAAAAAAATGGGCAAAATTTTAAAATATGTTTTTTCAAAGTGTGGAGTTCGTTCAATAATTGTAATTTCGAATACAGTTCAAACTTTTGGCGAGGGTATAGGAAATGCAATAGAAGTGGTTGATGCACTTAATGTCTTGCAAGGTAAAAAAAGTCTGTTGCGAGATGTCGTGAGTAGATTTGCTGTGGAAATGATCACAACTGCGAATCCTAAAATAGACAGAAAAGATGCATACGACATGGTACATACAGCATTGGATAATGGCAATGCTTATAATCAATTCATGAAATTGGTCAAGGCTCAGGGTGGAGATGAAAAAATATTGCAAGAGGCAAAGTTGTTCACACCGTACAAGTCGGTTAATTTTGTTGCCGATAGAAGTGGCTATGTGGGCACTATCAATTCTTTGCTTTTAGGTGAATTGATTCGAAGATTGTGTGCAAAATCTCATGACAATAACATTGGTGTTGTCTTGCGAGTGAAAATTGGAGATTTCATAAATAAAGGAGATATTATTTTGTCCTTTTATTATAAAGATGATGAAGATTTGGTAAAATATAAAAAAGCTATAATTGGATGTATTGGAGTGACTGATAGAAAAATTAAACCAGTTTATCCAATAAAAAAGGTCATAAAATAATGAAGTATTTAGTTAAATCTATTGAAGATACACGCGTGCTAGCTGAAAAATTTGCAAAAACCTTAAAAAAAGGAGATATTGTTTGTCTAAATGGAGATCTAGGGGCAGGGAAAACGACTTTTACCCAGTATGTATTTTCATTTCTTGGGGTAAAAGAATATGTCAATAGTCCCACTTTTTCTATTTTGAAAACATATATCGGCAATCATAATATAAAATTGAATCATTTTGACACCTATCGGATAAGTGATGAAGAGGCTATTGAGGCGGGTTTTGATGAGGTGTTGGATGACAAGGATAGTATAACTTTTATAGAATGGGGAGAGAATATTTCATCTCTTTTACCTTCTAAAAGAATAAATATAGATATAAAAATTATAGATGAAAATACAAGGGAAATTGAAATAAATAAATGAATAAATTGATAATAAATACTGCAAATGATGTATTGGAAATTGTGCTGATGTTTCAGAACAATGTATTTTTCAAAATAGAAAAATCAAAACTACACCATAATGAAACATTGATACCTTTGCTAGATGAATTGTTGAAAGAAAATCAATGTCAATTGAAAGATATAGACGAATTTGGTGTGATTGTGGGTCCAGGTTCATTTACGGGTATACGAGTTGGAATTGCTACAATCAAAGCATTTCGTGATAGTTTGAATATCAAAGCGCGTGGAATCAACAACCTTGATTATCTGTTCAATCTAGCAAAAAGTCAAAATAAAGATATCGATATTGTGGCAATAAAGGGGAGCAAAGATAGCTATTTTGTTGCAAGATCTATCAATGGTGTTATATATAAGTATGAGCGAAATCTTTCACTTGATGATTTAAAAACGATATCAAAAGATTCGCCTGTTGGAATGTTTGTGGCGGATGAAAATCTTAATTCATTTGTACCAAAATTTGATGCCAATGTGCTTGTAGAGTGTCTTGATAATTCAAATGACTCAAATTTATTACCTATATATTATCAATTATCTCAGGCTGAAAATGAAAAATTAAAGCGCAAAAATTTGACTATTTGTGATGCGGATAAAACTGATTTGAAAGTTATAGCAAAAATCGAGACTGAGAGTATAAATTATAACAGATTAGATCTTGATGATTTTGAAAGCATGTTTAACAATGATGCCTATATAATAAAAATTGCCAAATTAGATGAGGAAATAGTCGGATTTGTACTTTGTCAGATTAGTGATGAAATCAACATAACGAGCATAGCTATAAAAAAAGAGTTTAGAAATTTAGGCATAGCCACTAAGCTATTTGAATGCGTAGAAAAATTTGCCAAAGCAAAGGGTATAAATTGTATCAGTTTAGAAGTAAACAGCAAAAATATTACAGCATATTTACTGTATGAAAAATTGGGTTTTACCGTTAGAAGAATTAGAAAAAAATATTATTCGGACGGAAATGACTGTCTTGAAATGGCAAAAAAATTGAAATAAAAATTTGCAATTTAATTGTAGTCGTCTGGAAGATCATTTAACAACAAGAGATTATCGTCATCATTTAGAAGTCTAAAATATTTGCTTGCATCATCTAATGAAGATGCAAGGATTATTTTGCATTTACTATTTTTAGACTTTGCACCTTTGATTATGGCGTTTCTATTGTGCTTGCCAACAATTATAAGAAAATCAAAACGTGAACACATTTGACCTAATTTGTAATTTATATTGAATTCGTTTTTCCCTCCTTCAATTATGCCGGGGGTTACGATCATTTTTTGATTTTTCAGTTGTTTCAATACATAAAGGGATTCTTTAGCGCTTGCTAATGAGCAGTTGTAACTGTCATCTAAGATATTTATACGATTTTTTATAAGTTCCAATCTGTGAGGAATGAATTTTAAATTTTTAACGCAATCTAGTAAAGAATCGACTTCAACATTTAAATTATATGCAAGAGCAAATGCAAGCAAAATATTAGTTACATTATGTCTTCCAAGCAGGTCAGTGTGCAGTTCGTAGATTTGATTTTTGATATGAAGTTTAAAGTATGTTTTTAAATTCTTTATTTGTATATTACTGGCAAATATATCTGCTCTTGAATAAATAGAGGTGCCGATTTTTAAAGTGGCTTTTTTGCAATACATTCTATATGTATACAAATTATCAAGATTATAAATGCAAAGATCGGTTTTCAAAAATTCACTCAATTCAGATTTTGCTCTAAACACATTTTCAATTGTGTGAAAACTCTCTAAATGTTGTGGCGCAACTAGGGTAATTATTCCGTAATTTGCACCATATGTTTTGCACAATTTTTTTATATCTCCTCTGTGCCTTGCACCATATTCGAGGATCAAATAATCATATTTTGATAAATCCGATTCGTTTATAAATTTTGCAATTCCCAAAGGTGTATTATAACTTTTGGGAGTGACTAAAACTTTGTATTTTATTTTTAAAAATTCGTATAAAATATTTTTAACACTTGTTTTGCCATTGCTTCCAGTAATTGCAATTATTTTAAGGCTGGAAAGTTTTACTTTTTCACTGGCGGACTTTATATATTGAAAATTTTTAATTTTGTCATACGGGTTTATGAAGTTTGCAATAATTGGAACAAAAATCAATAAAACATTTGACAATGTTGGATAAAACTTTAACGGGCTGAGCGCGAGCATAATGAAGACGGATATAACGTATATTCGTACGATTTTTTTTGTATATTTCAATGGAGTTTTATTGCTGTTGAAACTGAAATGATATAGCGAACTGATGACTATCATTATCAAATTGATTGACAGCAATGTTAATAAATTTTTGAAAAATAATTGAATTATCAACAAAATAACGCAAAAAATGTAGTAAAAAATTCGATTTTTTGAAAAAAATTTTAAATATCTTTTCGTGTTGTAATCTCTGAGTTGATAAATATGTAAATAATTTTCAATGAAAATTGAATTTGAAAATAGGCTAATTAAATTAATTATGTACACCATTATCATTGACATAAAAACTCTATTATAGCATTGTTGAACAACGCATTTTCTTTTAAATATGCAAAATGGTCAGAATTGGTTGTTATTAGTTTTGCATTATTTTTTTTCATAATCATTTTTGCAAACTTATATTTTGTGGCATTATCTTTTTTGCCCCAAAATATCAACATCGGGCAGGGAAATTTGATCATATTTTTTGTATTGGTATTGACAATGTTTTTAAAAGTTTGTTTGTTTTTTGCACATAATTCTTTGAACTCTGTGCTGGCTATCTTATCGTATAGATAATTATATTTTCTTTGCCTTAAAAGAATGATATTATTTTCATTTTCGATTTGTTTGAATATGTTGATTTTTTTTATACCCGCACCTGCAGTAACTACAATTTTTTCAATATTTATGAATTCTTTTAGAATGCAAGAAACCCTAAATCCGAAACTATGACAAATTATTATGACAGAATTTTTGTTGTGAATCTTTAAGATATTTAAAACTAAATTCGTATAATCCATTAAATTCCACACTTCTTTTGTCGCTGAAATTGTAGGAAGAGTGATAGATAGCAAATTGTATTTTGATTTTAGTATTTTGAATGAAGATATGAAAGAATTTTTATCTCCTCCCCAACCGTGAAGAAATAATATTGTTTTATCCTTTCCAGTTGAGCAAAAATCATAATCAATGATTTCTTGTTTGAACATATAATTCATATTATTATTTATGCAAACAATTTTTTTTGTTTCATCATAAATAAAATGTATGGAAAGATTATGTGTTATTTTTGGTGGATCTAGTTGCGAACACGATATTTCAATAATTACTGGAATGCAACTATGTGATAATTTAAAATCGAAATACAAATTGGAAAAAATTTATTTAGGTTTAGACAACAATTTTTACTTGGCGACTAATGTAAATGACGTTTCATATTTTGCGGATAAATCAAAAATCAGGTTAAAACAAATCATATTACATGACAATGCAATTTATTTAAAAAACATATTGTTTAAAAAGTATTGTGACATAGCGTGCGTGATTAACTGTTGTCATGGCGGAGTGGGCGAAAATGGTGATTTGAATGCATTTTTTGCTATCAATAAAATTCGTTCGACTGAAGCAAATTGCTTGTCAGCACACATCGCTATGGATAAAAACTTATGTAAGACCATTTTACAAGATATTGTACCTACAATAAAAGGTATCAAAATCAACAAGGAAAATTATGATTCAGCCATTGAAATGGTCAAAAATGAATTTAAAGACGAATTGATCGTCAAACCAAATTCATTGGGCTCAAGCATCGGAGTAAAAGCAGTAAACAAGACAAATTTTTTAGATCAAGTGGACGCCATATTAGAAATGATGGACGATCCATTAGTTGAGGAGAGAATAGAAAATAAAGTTGAATACAATCAAGCCTGTTTTTGTGATGATCAAGAGATCGTTTTAAGTGCGATAGAAGAACCCTTGTCTAAAAATGAGTTTTTAACATTTGATGAAAAATACAAAGTTCCAAACAAAACAAAAGGACAGGATAGAATAATTCCTGCAAAAATTGGCAAGACACTAAAAAATCAAATTGACAATTACACAAAAAAGATATACAAGACATTAAATATGAATGGTATTGTTCGTATTGATTACATATATGATTTGGACAGTAAAATTTTGTATTTCAATGAAATTAATACCATTCCGGGAAGTATGGCATTTTATTTGTTTGAGCCTGTGGGTATAGATTATATCTCTTTGATTGAACGATTGATTGCAAATATTCCCGATCAAAAAAAATATTTATATTTTGATAGCGGGGTGCTCTCAAAAAAATTGCATTAATTATAAAATTTTGGTATAATTAGTCCGATTAGATAAAAACTTAAAAAAAGGGGAAACATCGTGGCTAATTATGATTCAAAAGATTTAGTAGTATTAGAAGGCTTGGATGCAGTACGTATGCGTCCAGGTATGTATATTGGCACAACCGGACCAAAAGGTCTGCATCATCTGTTGTGGGAAATAATAGATAATGCAATAGATGAAGTTGCAAATGGTTATGGCAACAAAGTAGAAGTGACATTACACAAAGATGGCACAGCATCTGTCTTTGATAATGGTCGAGGAATACCAGTAAGTCCACATCCAAAATTGAAAATCAGCGGTGTGGAAGTGGTTTTTACTCAACTACATGCGGGAGGAAAGTTTTCGGACCACAATTATAAGTATTCAGGTGGTTTGCATGGCGTGGGTGCATCAGTTACGAACGCATTGAGTAGATATCTTGAAGTCACTGTGTATAAGGACGGCAAAAAATATTTTGCTCGATTCGAATCAATTGAAAAGAACAAAAAAATCCACAGTGGTGTACCTGTTCAGCATCTAAAAGAGATTGGGAATACAACGCTAAAGGGTACTTATGTTCGTTTTTTGCCGGATGATAGAGTGTTCAAAGATATAACTTTTGATTTTGACACTGTGTATGAAAGGCTCAAAGAAACTGCATTTTTGAATAAAGGCATACATATTGAATTGATTGACGAACGCTCAAACAAAAAAGAATCATTATGTTATGAAGGTGGAATCCGAGATTATGTTACGAGTTTGACAATGGACAGAAAACCATTGTTTGTGCCTCCGATCTATATAGAAAATGAGATTGATGATACTTTTGTTTCAGTGGCAATTCAGTATGTTGATAATTATACTGAAAGCATTTTTAGTTATGTCAATAACATTCCTACTCCAGAAGGTGGCACTCATGAGGTAGGATTCAAGACAGCACTTACAAAAGTATTGAATGATTTTGCCAAAAAACACGGCTTAATAAAGGATAAAGATATACCGTTTATAGGGGATGATTTTAGAGAAGGATTGGTGGCGGTACTATCAATCAAAATGAAAAATGTTCAATTTGAGGGACAAACTAAAACAAAACTTGGCAATGTGGAAGCACGTTCACGTGTGGAAACGGTTTGTACTCAAGGTCTCAATGAGTTTTTTGCAAGCAAAAAGAATGAAAACGTGGGTAACATAATAATAGAAAAAGCAAAAGGCGCTGCTCGAGTTCGTGCGGCTGCCAAACGAGCAAAAGATCTTACACGTGCTAAAAATTCAATTGAAGGAAGCATGCTTATTGGTAAACTTGCTAATTGTACGAGTAAAAATCCGGATATAAACGAAGTATTTATTGTTGAAGGAGATTCTGCAGGTGGCACAGCGAAACAGGGCAGAGATAGATATTTTCAAGCGATATTACCGCTGCGAGGTAAACCGCTGAATAGTGAAAAAAAGCGTATTGACCAAGTGTTAGCCAACGAGGAAATTCGTACGATTATTGGAGCCATTGGTACAGGTATTGGAGAGGATTTCAAACTTGAAAATCTAAAATATAATAAAATTATAATCCTTAGCGATGCTGACCAAGATGGTATGCATATTAGGTGTATATTGTTGACCTTCTTTTTTAGGTATATGCGTCCGCTAATTACAAATGGCAACATATATGTGGGTATGCCACCATTATATAAAGTCAAGACTAAAGAAAAAGAGTGGTATTGTTATACTGATGAAGAACTGGAGGCTATCACTTCGAACTTAAAAAATTATACTTTACAAAGATATAAAGGACTGGGCGAGATGAGTGCTGAACAGTTATGGTCAACCACTATGGATCCAGCTAGGCGCAGTATGATACGTGTAACTGTAGAAGATGCAGTACAAGCAGACAAAGAGATCTCTATGTGGATGGGAGATGATGTGGGACCTAGAAAAGATTATATTAACAAAAATGCTAATTTCAACAAACAAGATAATTTTGACAATTATGAGAAAAAGGAGAACGAATGATTGAAAATAAAAGCGGAAACGGCCATTCAGACAAGTTTAAAACTGTAGAACCAACGGGAAGTTTATTTGAAAAGACAGTTGAAGAAGTCATGGCTACTTCAATGCTCCCATACAGTGAATACGTAATAATGGATAGAGCTCTTCCTAGAGTTGAAGATGGATTGAAGCCCGTTCAACGTCGTATCCTTTTTGATATGCTAGAATTGGGAGTCACCCCAGATAAACCATTCAAAAAATCGGCACGTATTGTGGGTGACACTTTAGGTAAATTTCATCCACACGGCGATTCTTCTGTCTACGGTGCAATGGTCAGAATGGCACAAGACTTCGTAATGGGAGAATGCCTTGTTGAAGGGCAGGGTAATTTTGGCTCTATTGATGGCGATCCTGCTGCAGCAATGCGTTATACAGAAGTGAGATTGACGCCATTGGCACTTGAATTAATGAAAGATTTAGATAAAGATACAGTTAGTTTTAGTTTTAACTTTGATGATACAATCAAAGAACCGGACTATTTGACTGGACGTTTTCCTAATCTTTTCGTAAATGGTGCTTCTGGTATAGCAGTAGGACTTGCTACTAATATTCCAACACATAATTTAGGAGAGATGATAGATGGTTGTATTGCATATATAGACAATCCTAATATCAGTTTGGATGAAATGCTTAACATAATTAAAGGTCCAGATTTTCCTACAGGTGGGATGATATGCTTGTCATCTGATATGCGTGAAGCATATGCAACTGGTCGCGGAAAAGTTGCTATGCGTGCAGTTTTTCATACAGAAGATGAAAAAAGTGGAAAGACCAATATTGTTATTACAGAACTTCCATATCAAGTAAACAAGGCAGAGTTTTTGAAATCTGTGAACGCATTAAAAGAAAAAATGAAAGATGAACTAGCGGATATCTATGATATTTTGGATGAGTCAGACAAAACTGGTATGCGCGCTGTGATTTTATTGAAAAAAGATGCGGATGTGGACAATATAATAGGTATATTATTAAAACATACGGATATGCAATTGAATTTCAACTATAATGTTGTCGCAATCGCTGATGGCAGTCCAAAGCAATTGGGACTATTGGATTATCTATCATATTATGTTAAATTTCAGTTAGATGTAATTGTAAAGCGTACCAAATTCGATTTGGATAAAGCAAAGGCGCGAGCTCATATATTGGAAGGATTGGTAATAGCAATTCAAAATATTGATGAGGTGATAAAGATTATCAAAACTTCATCATCTACGGTTGAAGCAAAAACGAGGTTGATTTCCCGTTTTAAATTCACAGAGATTCAGGCTCAGGCGATACTTGATATGCGTCTAAGTAGATTGACGAACTTAGAAACCGTCAAATTGCAAGAAGAACTTGCAGAATTGAAGAGATTGATTGAGGAATTGACAGCCATTTTAAACAGCAGAGATTTGCAGTTTGGTGTGATAAAAAAAGAATTAAAAGAGATCAAAGATAATTATGCGCGTCCAAGAAAGACAAGGATTGTCAAGAGTTTTGAAACATTTGATATTACACCTATAGAAAAACTGTTGGATACGGAATGTGCTGTGGCAGTGTCAAATGATGGATTAAAGTTAAAAACTCTTGATATAAAACAGATTCAAAACGCTAGTCCAAATTACAAATATGAAAACATTAATGCGTTGCACAAGTTTATCATACACACTAGCACGAATAGCAATGTATGTATATTCACAAATTTTGGGAATTTCTTCAAATTGCCTGTCCGCAATATTCCTAACAGCAAATTTATTCAAAAAGGTACACCTTTTTCTCAAATTACAAATGCGGAGAACAAAGAGAAAATTGTTGGCATTTTTGATGAAAATGAACTAAAAGAAAGTCAAGAACTCATCATGATGACACAAGATGGGTATATAAAGAGAGTGGAAAGCAGTGAATATACTGACTTGAAATCGGGCAGTTTGGCATTGAAATTAAAAGACTTTGACCGCGTTTTATCCGTTCAAATCAACGACAATCTTCCTTCAATTCTTATGGTAAGTTCGGACGGTATGGCGGTAAATTTTGAATACAAAACTGCACCTGTGAATAAGCGAAATAGTGGCGGAGTGATAGGCATGAATCTCAATGACAAGGAAAAAGTGATTTTTGCAAGTCAAGTGAACACTTTGGATAGAGTGCTTGTCATCACACCAGAAGGAAATGCCAAAAAGTTTAGTCTAAACGAAATACCAATTGGAGCAAGAAACAGAAAAGGATTGAAAATAACAGCAGGAAAGGATAAAATCTTTGCCATAATTTCACCTATAGTGACAGGAGAGATAGTTTTGGAAGACAAAGACAAACTGTATGCAATTGATGTAAATGAAATTCCTATTCAATCACGAACAAGTCCATGTAAACCAATAATTAAGAAAGTTAAACTAAATTTAAAAGAAGTTGGCTTGTATTTAAATTGATGAAAACACAAAAATAATAGGCATCGACCTATTATTTTTCACAATTTTTGCTTTTCAATATGGTTCTATAACCTCATTTCAAGCTATATAATATTATAAATAATCAAAAATTAGATTGAATAGACAATAAGATATTTATAAATATTTAATAATAATTTCCAAAATATGACATTTTATTCTAAATTTTAACATATTTTATAATATGGAAGTTTCTTTCCTCGAACTGAAAAGTAAACAAGTTATCAACACTGTAGACGGAAAATGTTTAGGTCATATTACAGACGTAATTTTTGATGTGGTAACGGCTTGTACGTTGGGTTTTGTTGTGCCGCAACCCAATCAGGGATTTTGGGGCTTTTTTAGAAGCAATCGCGAACTCTTCATCCCGTATAATTGTGTGTGCAAAATTGGAGTTGATGTCATTTTGGTAGAATTATATATTGATGAGGCTCCTCCGCAATCAAAGCAACCAAATTCTAGGAATAGGGGCAAACCAAATGTAATTACACTAGATAATGGGAAGTTTTCAAAATAGTAAATAAAAATCAATAATCTCATTAATTAAATAAAATTATCGTAAAATAGAACAAAAAAAATTTAAGAATTTAGCAAAAATGTCAATCATTTATTTGTAAAATTTGTCGAAATGTGCAATAATAATACCAAGGAGAAATAAGATGAGATGTATTTTTTGCGGTAACAATGAAAGTAAGGTTGTAGATAGCAGATATTTGAAAGATATGAGTATTAGAAGAAGGAGAGAATGTTTGCGTTGTGGCAAGCGTTTTACTACATATGAAACGGTTGAGCGCAATCCTATGATTGTGACAAATGTAGATAACTTTAGAGAGCCTTTTAAATTTGAAAAATTATTAGATAGCATCAAATATGCGACATATTGCACTAATGTGAGCGATTCAAATGAGGACATAGCTTCAAAGATTGAAACAAAGTTGCTATCTTTACAGCAGCAGGAAATCACTACGAAAGACATAGTAAAAGTTGCCCTTGATGTATTATTAGAGGTCAATGCTATGGCTTGTTTGGTTTACTACACTCAACACACAGATTGTGACAATTTTGATGGTATACGTAGATTCATCAATAGATAATTTTGAAAATTAATTATTAAATTTTATAAATATAAAAATGATCGCTTCGAGCGATTTTTTTAATCGTAAAAACATTTGTTTTTTTTATCATTTTGTGTAAAATATTAATAATGGATGCAAAAACAAATAATCATATGCAGCAAAATAATATCAAATTTTGGATTAATTTATCCATTGTAATTTTTTTTGTTTTGTGCTTTTTTATTATCCTTTATTTTGTAGTAAGATTTGACAGTCTACAGATGGACACTTATTTTTATAATATTTTTCATGATAAAATTGAATCAGAATTTATGACTTCATTTTATAAAATATTCACATATTTAGGTTCATTTTATACTTTGATGATAATTGCTTTGCTAATGCTGATAGTATTAAAAAACAAAAAGTTAGGTATTGGTTTGAGCGTGAATTTGATAATCGTTGGTGTATTGAATGTTTTATTGAAAATTATTGTTAGACGACCACGACCAGAAGATATCAATATAATCACAGAATCAGGCTTTAGCTTTCCTTCTGGACATGCAATGATGAGTATAGCCCTGTATGGCATGCTGATATATTTCGTGTACAAGTTTATTAAAAATAAAGGATTAAAAATTTTTTTAATGATTTTGTTAGGAGCTTTAATTCTATTGATTGGAGCAAGCAGAATTTATTTGGGCGTTCATTATTTTTCGGACGTTTTGGCGGGATATTTGATCGGATATGCAATTCTTAGCGGAAATATTTTCATTTTTAATTGTCTGTACGATTTTAAATTTAACAGACTGCTTTCAAATAAAAGATAAACATTGATTGTATAATTTTAATAAATATAATTGGATAAAATGCTTGCATTGTAATAAATATCGCTATATTTTAACAAGTTTTGATGTTGTTTTTTATTGCAAAAAATGTTTTTGTATGCTATATTACTTTTTATAGGTATATTAAAATAGGTATATTAAATTAGAATTTTTAAGGAGATCTATGATTACAGTCAGTAATGTTGCGGTACAATTCGGTAGTAGGAAGTTGTTTGATGAAGTCAATTTGAAATTTACAAAAGGCAATTGTTATGGTGTGATTGGTGCTAACGGTGCAGGCAAATCTACTTTTATGAAAGTGTTGTCGGGAGAGTTGGAGCCAAACAAGGGAGAAGTTATAATCCCTCCAAAAGAACGTCTTTCTGTATTAGAACAAAACCAGGAAAAATATAATGAATACACTGTGCTTCGTACTGTTTTGATGGGGCATAAACGCCTTGTCGAAATTATGGACGAAAAGGAGATGTATTATCAAAAGGCAGATTTCACAGAAGAAGACGGCGTCAAATTGGGAGAATTAGAAGCAGAATTCATGGAATTAAACGGATGGGATGCAGAGAGTGAGGCAGAAAATCTACTGAATTCATTAGAGATTCCAAAAGAGTTGCATAATGAATTGATGAAAAATGTGGATAGTAAAATCAAAGTCAAAGTTTTGCTTGCTCAAGCCCTGTTTTCAAATCCGGACAACTTAATTCTTGACGAACCTACAAACAACTTGGATTTAAAGACAATTCGTTGGTTGGAAGATTTTATTTTAAATTTTGAAAATACTATTATTATTGTCAGCCACAACAGGCACTTTTTAAACAAAGTTTGTACGCATATTTGCGATATAGACTATGGTAAAATCAATTTATATTTAGGTAATTATGACTTTTGGTACGAATCAAGTCAGTTGGCGTTGAAGCAACAAAAAGAACAAAACAAAAAGGCAGAGCAAAGAGCAAAAGAATTGCAAGAATTTATTGCACGATTTTCTGCGAACGCTTCAAAATCTAAGCAAGCGACCAGCAGGAAAAAGGAGTTGGAGCGCTTGACAATAGAAGACATCAAACCAAGTAGTAGGAAATATCCATACATTGATTTCAAATTCGATCAACGTATTGGAAATGATATCTTGTTTGTTAAAAACTTAACAAAAAAAGGAGTGTTTGAAAACGTATCTTTCACAGTTCGACCAGGGAACAAAATAGCATTGCTTAGCGATAACAGCACGGTTGTGACAGCATTGTTTGAGATTTTGGCAGGAAGAGATACAGATTTCAAAGGTGAAGTGACGTGGGGAAAAACTATCACACATACGTATCTTCCGCAAAATAATAATGAATATTTTGAAAATTCAGATTTGTCACTTGTGGAATGGATTGGTCAATTCACAAAAGAAAATGACGCAACGTTCTTGCGCAGTTGGCTAGGACGAATGCTGTTTAGCGGAGAAGAAGCTGAAAAGAAAGCAAAAGTGTTATCAGGTGGCGAACGCGTCCGTTGTATGCTCGCAAAAATGATGCTAGAGTCAGGAAATTTCTTGCTTCTAGATGAACCTACAAACCATTTAGACTTGGAATCAATCACAGCACTTAATAAAGGAATGGAGAGATTTGAGGGTTGTATGATTTTCTCCACTCACGATGAAGAAATAATGAGTACAGTTGCCAATCGAATCATCCGCATCAATTCAACAGTAGAATATGACAAAGAAATAGACTACGAAACTTATCTTGACACTCAATTAAAAAAATAAAATTAGATCATTGAAAAATCAAGTTTTGTTGAAATTAATCTAACTACGAGCTAGTTAGATTTTTTTGTGTCTTTTTATTATTTTAGCTTCATATAATTAAATATGAGCATGTTGGATGAAATAGATAAATTTATGACTAAAACGGACACATCAATCAATTTCCGTACAATAAACCTTGGAGGTAGGTGTCTGTACATTGAGGGGATAAAGTCAGTTATCAGTTTTGGATTGGACGAAATGATGTTTCAGATGAAAAAATTTGTTTTACTAGTGAAAGGCGAGGATTTAAAAATAAAATATTTAGATAAAAACACGTGCGTCATAGAGGGAAAGATTGTTTCGGTAGGTGAAAAATGAGATTTGATTTACATGGCTATAATTTGGACAACCTTATAAAAAAACTGTATTTAAAAAAGGTGACATTATATAATGTAACTAAATATTCAAACGAACATTTAACGTTTGAGATTGATGATAAAGACGAAAAAAAAGTTAGACGCTACATTGCTAATTTCAAAGTAAAAAGTACACTAAGAAAGATAAAATTGATTCCCAAATTTATAGCGACCAACGTAGGAATATTGATTGGTGTTTTTTTAGGAATCATTTTTGCGATTTTTGTCAGCAATTATACTTGGCAGATAAGAATTTATGGTACAATTGAATTGAGTGAAGCGGACATTATCCAGGTTTTAAAAGACAACGGGATAAGCACGGGCAAAATAAATCTTACATCCAGTGAAGATATTGAAAGCATACTTTTAAATAATTATGATAGAATTGCGCAAGTTTCAGTGATCAAGCAGGGAACGGCAATAATAATCAATCTTAGTGAAAAATTAGTTTATGTAGAAACTGAATATGAGCCTATTGTTGCTAAATTTAATGGAATAATAACAGATATTAACATTATAACGGGGACTTCAAATGTAAAAATAGGAGATTATGTAAACGTCGGTGATCAATTGGTCTTGCCATTTAATATCAATAGTAATGGCGAAAAAGTCAGTGTTGAGCCACTAGCCGAG
Organism: uncultured Clostridia bacterium; assembly: GCA_946491735.1. GTDB lineage: Bacteria > Bacillota > Clostridia > Christensenellales > UBA1242 > Onthoplasma. The sequence goes on from CAMLYK010000016.1 coordinate 22,902, forward strand.
ATTAAAGGACAAATATTTATTATTAATAAAACAGAATTAAAGCGCACTGAATATGTCTTGCAACGCACTGGAAAGAGCATTGTTACATACAAATACAAACTTTTCGACCTAAATTTATTTTCAGGTAAAAGCAAAAATTCGTTTGCTCTTTTTGAAACAGTCAGTTATAATGAAAATGTAAGTAGACTTATTCCATTGAGTCGAGATGTGATAGTCTACTATGAATTGGCTCCGGTTGAAATTTTGCATGATTTTGATGCAGAAAAGGACGATTTGATTGAAAAATCACGAACTGGAGCTTATGATTTGCTTCCAGCATACACACGTATGATTGATGAACAAACCAGCGTATCAGTATTGGATGATACAATGTATGCGACCACAATTATCACAATAGAAGGGATAATTAATGATTGAATTTAATTCAAAAGTTGATGAAAGAATTATGAAAAATTTGACGAGAGTGTATGATTCTATCGTGGATTTTTCGCATCTTCCTAAAAGGATTAAAGTCAATTTATCCTTTGTTGATGAAAATACAATTAGGAATTTAAATAAAAACACAAGAAATATTGATAAAGTTACCGATGTTTTGACATATCCGTACGTAAATTTGAAACCAAAGCAAAAACTAAAATTATCAGAATACAAGCCGGATATTGACCCTGAAGATAACAGACTCTTGATAGGAGATATCTATATTTGTACAAAGAGAGCGGAAGAGCAAAGTAGAGAGTACGGACATTCACTGAATCGGGAAATATGTTTTCTTTTCTGTCATGGAATGTTGCATATTTTAGGATATGACCATATAGAAAAAAAAGATGAAGAAGAAATGACTAAACTCCAATCAGAGATATTAGAGAAATTGAATATTGGTAGAGATACGTTTAAGTGTGGATTTGTCACGATAATTGGAGAGACTAACGCAGGGAAAAGTACATTAATCAATCAATTGATCGGAGAAAAGGTGGCGATAGTCAGTCCAAAATCTCAGACAACAAGGGATAATATAAAGGGCATATATAATGATGAAAATTCTCAAATTGTGTTTGTTGATACGCCAGGTTATCACAAACGAAAGACGAAAATAGATGACGAGATGGACAAACATATTGAAGAAGCGATTGAAGACACTGAAATTTTACTAATTTTAATTGATGCAAAAAAACCATTGATTGACCAATATGAAAAAATAATCAAAAGAGTATCTTTAGGAGCAAAGAAAATTTTATTGATCAATAAGATCGATGAAACAAAATATGAAAAAGTTTATCCGCAATTGCTAGAATTATCAAAGATTGCAAATGTTGATGAGATTTTGCCAATTTCTGCATTGAAGGGAACAAATTGTGATATATTGATTGACATGATCAAAAAATATCTTCCATCATTTGATTATGAAATGCGATATTATCCAGTTGAGAATTACACAGATAAAAATTTACGACAAATTTGCTCTGAAGTGATTAGAGAAAAAGCACTCTTGTGTCTTGATGATGAAATTCCGCATGGGATTCAAGTGGTTGTAACTGATTTCAAGGAAGAAACTGACCCAGTGGAAATATATGCAGATTTGTATTGTGAAAGAGAATCTCATAAACCAATCATATTAGGTAAAAATGGAGAAAAGATCAAAGAGATTTCCACAAAATCAAGGCTGACTATTGAATGGATAATTGAAAAACGAGTAAATCTAAATATATATGTAAAAGTGAAAGAAAATTGGAGAAATGATGCCCGAGCAATCGCGGAATTCGGATTGAATGTGGAGTGAATAAAATAATAAATTCAACATAGAATATATAAAAGGAGTGATTATGAAAAACACAATGACAATTGAAGAAATTGCAAATGGCTATATGACACTTTTTGCCAACACTGGCATGCCATATTATTTTATGATGTATCGCTCTTTGAATAAATTAGCAGACGACACATATAATGTTGAACTGACAAACGAAAAAGAAGAAGGTTTGTCATTATAATATAAAAAATAATAAAAATTATAAAAATA
>CAMLYK010000017.1 GCA_946491735.1 uncultured Clostridia bacterium
TATTATTTTTGCCGTATCTTCATCAAATAATATAGTTTTATTTTTTATCTTTTCATCACAAATAGCATAATCTTTATTTATTCGAATTAAATGAGTGTTTTTATTAAAATAAGTCATCGATTCAAAAGGATATTTAATTATACCCGGAGTATTATAGCCTACACCAATTTTTATTAAAACGACATTTTTGCCTTCCGTTTTGTCAACAAAATCATCGTATGTGCGCGCCTGTTTGTACCATCCCTCGTCCTGCACGAACCTATCATCCGCACGCAGATTCATTTCCATAGGCTTTCCGCAAACTGGACATTTTGGAACGAGAAAATTTTCAATTTCTGTTTTCCAATATTTTTTATCTGTTATTTCAAAATGATCATTCTTTTCTTTCAAAAAGTTTTGTGATTTCAACATCTTTATGATTATATCTTTGTTGTCATACGTCTTGTTGTGACAGGGAACAGAACATTGAAGTAAACCATAATCGCCCTGCATGTAAAATAAATGTGATTTTTTAAATCCCGCTATTTGAAATTGATGATCGACATTAGAAGTTATCACAAAATAATCTTTTTGTTTTACCACATCTAATAGATTTTTATATACCGGATTTGGCGAGTTTTCCAAATATCTATTTATATACACATAGCGTGACCAATACGCCCACTTTTCTTCTGGTGTAGCAAAAGGATAGAATCCACCCGAATACATATCTTTGAAACCATATTTGTCGATAAAATCAGAAAAATACTTTCTAAATTTCTCTCCCGAATATTCAAATCCTCCAGCAGTTGATAGCCCTGCGCCCGCACCTATAATTATATAGTCAGCGTTTTTTTATAAGTTCTTTTGCCTTAACTATTCGCTTTTCGTAAGTTTCGTTCATACAACTCCTTATCTATATCTAAAAATACATCAAACACTACCTTTATATCATAATCGTTCTTCTTTTGCCAATCTTTTACGGATTTAATAGCGATCTCACATGCACGATCATTTGGAAATGAATATACTCCAGTTGAAATACAACAAAACACAATACTATTTAATTTCATCTCCTTTGCTTTGTCTAAACAATTGATATAACACATGCTTAGATCTTGTTCATCCTTTTTTGTCACATTTCCAAAAATTTGTGGACCTGCTACATGAAACACATATTTGCATGGCAAATTATATCCCGCGGTCAGTTTGACAGGATCTTGTTCGTAACCTTTATACTTTTTAATAGCCAAAAGTTCCTCACGCATCTGAAAACCACTAGCGCTCATTATTTGATTATCAATACAATTGTGACAAGGCAAAAAACAACCTAAGTATTCATTATTTGTAGCGTTCACTATTGCATCCGCTTTTAGCCTAGTTATATTTCCCTGATAGAGTGCAATATTGTTTTTGTATTCAAACGTTTCTACATCCACGACATCTTTTTCATCTCGCTCCAAACTCAACAATTCGTCCTGCAAAGTATAAAATTTTTCATCAATCCCTTTTAGCGTCAAACTTTGGTTACACAATCCACAAAAAGTCGCCTGTCATTTTCGTAATTTTCACCAAAATTTACATCAATTTTTAAAAAATTTGTCAAAATTTGCAGTAATTTATTTAAAATTTTTGATTTTTTCATGATTTCCTCTTATTTTTTTTATTAATATAAAAATTTTTCATAATCAACAATATGATTTTATCATAAAATCAAAAATACAACAAATGTTGTCTTATATATTTTTATTTTTTAGGAAAGAAAAATCCTGCAGTCATATCAAGATAATAAATTTTATAAACAAATGCAAATAAAAAACGGGATATATAGTTTTTTGTTTGCTTATTTATCCCGTTTAAAATATTATAAATTTTCGTTATAAAATTGTACTAATTTATTTACTGCCATATCTACATATTCTTTTTTCCAATACGTTTCGATATGGGTTGCACCAGGAATTAGGAATAATTCCTTTTTGTTTGTGCCTGTAGCTGATGAAAAGACTTTTTCTGTCATATAAAAAGTGTCTGCATTCTTTCCTGCAATCATCAATAATGGTTGATTGATTAAATCTGCGTTATCTGATGCATCAAAACTCATCAAATCTATCAGGCTACTTACAGTGTATCTGAATGATGATTGTGGATGTTTGTGAGTTTTACCGTAATAATATTAGTTTTAAATTCAAAATTTTTCATTATTCCCCCATAATTTCCATTCAATTGATTAATTGATACACTACCAATTCTTCTTTTCTTTGCTTGCATCCTGATTTTCACGGCGAACTTTAACTATATTATCAAACCATTCCACCATTTTAGGATCTTGATGATTGAAGAATAGACTATCCCCTGTGTCAAGTGCTTTGATTTCCTTCATATCTGCTTCTGACAATTTGAAATCGAACACATCAAAGTTTTGCTCTATTCTATCCAAGTGGGTCGATTTGCACACAACTATAACTCCACGTTGAATTAGCCAACGAAGAATGACTTGTGCGGCTGTTTTATTATATTTCTTCCCAATCTTAACGAGCGTCGGATTAGTGAACATGTTGTTTTTTCCTTCGCCAAATGGTGCCCACGCTTCTATATGAACGCCATATTTTTTCCATAATCTCTTGATCATAGGTTCGTTGATTGATAGGATTAGTTTCAATCTGATTTACCGCTGGCACAATTTTTCTTCCAAACAAACAAATGTCTGCAAGTCTATCTGGATAAAAGTTTGATACACCAATTGCACGAATTTTACCTTCTTCATACAATTCTTCAAGTGCTCTATATGCACCATAATAGTCTGCAAACGGTTGATGCAAAAGCATTAGATCAATATAGTCAGTTTGAAGTTTTTTCAGTGACTCCAAAACTGATTGTTTGCATTTTTCATACCCATAATTATCTATCCAAACTTTGCTCGTGATGAAAAGTTCACTTCTAGGCACTCCACACTCTTTAATGGCATCACCGACTTCTTTTTCATTGAAATAACTCTGTGCGGTATCAATCAATCTATAGCCTGTTTTTATTGCATCCAATACCGCTTGTTTTGTTTCGCTCTGTGGAATTTGATACACGCCAAATCCCAAAATTGGCATTTTACGCCATTATTTAATAAAATTGTTTCCATATTATATTCTTTTATATTCTTTTTATAAACTCTATATGTTTGTTCACATTTTGATTAAATAATCCTTCCCTAAATTTTAGGTTTTTATCAATCGCATGCAGATCTTTCATCGAATTTTCCATATATTGAGGATCATTCGTATAACTATTTGCAAATACAATAATCTCCCCTTTGTAACCTTTTAAACTTTTGATAAATGTAGCTATTGGCATAGGGAAAGTGTACCACCAAATAGGGAAAAATAATAAAATTTTGTCGTAAGAATTAAAATCAACCTTTAGTTTCTTTATCTCTGGATGTATACGCATTTCAACTTCTTTTTTAGCCTCCACATATGCACAAGTATCATAATCTCTTGAATAAGGTTCTTTTCTATCAATCCTTACTACATCAAAGTTAAAATTTGTATTCAATTCTTCCACCAAATTTTTCGTATTGTTTGACCAAGAAAAGTAAGCTATCAATGCTTTCATAATATCCCCCTTTTTAATTTTTATTCATAGTGAGATTGCATTAACTATTTCACTACACTAATATTTTAGGGGAATTCTACTAAAAAGTAAATCAAACAAATTAATTATTAGACATAATTTAGGAATTGTGCTATAATTAAAATGCATAGCAAAAAGGATGTACATAATGATAAATATAGATTTTCTGAAATATTTAATCGAATATTCAAAAACTGAAAATTTGACAAAGGCAAGTCGCATTTTGCACATTTCGCAATCTGCACTAACCCGAGCCATGCAAAAATTAGAAGAATATATTGAAGTACCTATATTTGAAAGACGAAGAAACAAACTAACTCTAAATACAACAGGAAAAGAATTTGTAAAAAATGCTCAACTTGTTATAGATGCAGAAAAAAACTTGAAAGAAAAGACTGTTGCCTTTTACAATCAAATGACTAACATATCTATAGGTACAGTTGCTCCCGGCCCTATGATAAAATATGGAAACTTGTTGTATTCTATTTTACCCAATAAGACCATTTTTAGCAAAATTGAAAATCAAGAAAATTTAATTGAAAATTTATTAAATGGAACTTATGATTTTATTTTCGTATCCTCTCCTGTGGAAAATGAATTGCTCAATTGTGAATATGTATTTTCAGAAAGTTTGTATATTACGATACCAAAGACCCATTTCCTTGCAGGTATTAAAGACGGCGTTCATTTTTCTGAGATAGACGGTCAATCATTTTTGGTGTCAAACAACTTAGGTATATGGGATCAAATTGTAACCAAGAATTTACCAAAGTCAAAAATGTTTACTCAACTAAAAAGCAATCTTGAAGAATTGATCAATTCTTCAACTATACCTAATTTTTCTACTAACACCACTATTCCACTGCGCTCTAGAATTAATAGAGTAAATATTCCAATATTAGATGACGATGCAACGGTTAAGTTCTATATTGTATACAAAAAACAAAACAAGCAAAAATTAAAAAATCTATTGAAAATGATAATTGATTAATTCTGAATAAAAAAACAATGCTTGACAGCATTGTTTTTATTATTTTTATTATGATAAAACAAGTGGAACGATAATACCTGCAATCACAATCAAAAGACAAATGAAGTATAACACTTTCCAAACCATTTGTTTTGGACGCACATGTCTCCAAGCCAAGATTGCCACAATTACGATCATAATAGCCGTAGCAATACCTTGCAATGCACTAACCACTGTGGCATTAATTCCGCATGCAGAAAGGATCAAAGCGATGGCATACAAAACTGTGACTGCTACAATCGTCCAAAAAGATATTTTATTGAGTCCCCAACTATTACGTTTTGAACTAGATGAACTGCTCTTTGAACTTTTGTTTGCCATAATTACCTCCTATTATTTTTATTATAGAAAAATGAAAATTTTATGTCAAATATTTTAGATAATTTATCAAAATTTTAAAATTAATTTATATTATTTTCAATTTTTTATTTGTTTTTTAAAATTTAGTATGCTTTCTTCCAATTCATCCGCCTGTCTTTTTATAATGGCAAGACAATCTCGACAGTTTAAATTTTGATTGTCGCGAAATTGTATTTCATAATCTAGTGATATATCATTTTTGTTTGCCAACTTTTTCGCTATATAATTCCAATCTATAGTTCCAAATTGATTGAGCGTGTGCTGATCCAATTTAGCGTTATTATCATGCAAATGTACCGCTATCAGTTTATCTAAGAACTTATCAAAATAATCAAAATCTTTATCAAAGACATTATTATGCCCCGAGTCATAACAAAATCTGAGCATATCATGATGAATGTTTTCAAACACATCCAAAAATAGTTTTTGGCAATCGATATTCTCTATTGCAAGTGGAACATTAAGTTTTGATGCAAAATCTAGAACTGACAATAATCTGTTTTCTCCAATTTTTGAATATTCTCCTTTTAGATGAACCACGACACAAGAAAATCCATATTTATTTGCTATTTTCAAATCCTTTATGAGATTTTTCTTTAATTTTTCTCCAATTTTTCCATTTTCCCAAAAATAATGCAACATATCATCACGATATTGAAAGTGTAGACTGGATAGCTTTAATCCATATTTTTTTAGCAACTTACATTGAGTTTTTATGCTCCCATTTTGCGATTTAAATCGACTGTCCGCATTGGTAATGACCGAATCAAAACCCACATCTTTTATCATTTTGACACGTTCTTCAATATCATTATTGTAACCAAAATAAAAACTGATTCCCTTATTCATATATCCTTTTCGCCCTTTTAATTTTTCATAAACTAATGCAGTGATTTTTTAACTATATATTTTTATTATTCAGAAAAATTTTATCAATTTCTAAATTTTTTTGCAATAATTTACAAATTACTACTCCAAAATTTATTATTATATTAGGTTTCATATTATGAATAAAATGATAATCACTAGACAAAAATATAAAAATTTGATAATATATTATACGATTACTAAAATTATAAAGGATTAATTATGGGATTATTTTCTTATTTATTTGCTTCTGATAACAAACGAAGCTTGATGAAAATTGAAAAGATTGTAAAGAAGATTGAGGATAAAGCTGACACATATGCTCAAATGTCAGATAGCGAACTTCAATCTCAAACAAATATTTTAAAAGAGAGATTAAGCAATGGCGAAACATTGAACGATATTTTGCCAGATGCTTTTGCTGTCGTTCGTGAGGCTGCCACTCGTGTTTTAAATCAAAGACATTTCCATGTGCAATTGATTGGTGGAATTGTATTGCACCAGGGTCGTATTGCTGAGATGAAGACGGGTGAAGGTAAAACTTTAACGGCAACCACCGCAGTTTATTTGAACGCTTTGACTGGGAAAAATGTTCATGTGATCACTGTCAATGAATATCTCGCTACCTATCAAGCCGAGATGATGGGAAAATTATACAAATTTTTATGCCTATCTATTGGCGTGACCCTTTCTGGACAATCTCCTGAAGAAAAGAAAAAAGCATATCAATGTGACATCACTTACGGCACAAACAATGAATTTGGCTTTGATTACCTACGCGATAACATGCAGGTGGACAAAAAATATAAAGTTCAGCGCGGGCATAACTTCTGTATTGTGGACGAAGTGGACTCTATTTTGATTGATGAAGCGCGTACCCCATTGATCATCTCAGGTATGGGTGGCAAAACTAGTGAACTCTACACCGTTGCAGATAATTTTGTGAAACGACTAAAAGACGAAGATGTTGATATTGACATCAAACGCAAACAGATCCGTCTGACCGAAACAGGTGTCACTAAGGCAGAAACTTTCTTCAAACTCGACAACCTATCAGATATTAACAATCTTGAAATTAACCATCATATCAATAATGCATTGCGTGCAAATTATCTCATGAAACGAGATATCAATTATATTGTAAAAGATGATGAAGTGTTGATCGTCGATGAATTTACAGGCCGTGTCATGAGTGGCAGAAGATATTCCGACGGATTGCATCAAGCAATTGAGGCGAAAGAACATGTCAAAATCAAGGAAGAAAACAAAACGCTTGCCACTATTACCCTTCAAAATTATTTCAAATTATACAGCAAATTGAGCGGAATGACTGGTACGGCTAAGACTGAGGAAACTGAATTTAATAAGATCTACAATCTAGACGTTGTCACAATACCTACAAACAAGCCAGTATTGAGAATAGATGAACAAGACATGATTTTCTATACTGAAGCTGCAAAATACAAAGCAATTGTCGAAGAAATCCAAGATAAATATAAAAAGGGTCAACCAATTTTGGTCGGCACAGCATCGGTAGAAAAATCTGAGCGAATTAGCAAAGAAATTAAAAAATTAGGCATTCCTCACAACCTTTTAAATGCAAAAAATCATGAATTAGAGAGTCAAATCGTGGCTCAATCTGGTAGGGTTGGCGCTGTCACAATCGCCACCAACATGGCAGGTCGAGGTACGGATATCCTACTTGGAGGTAATCCAGAATTTTTAGCAAAACAGAAATTGATCAACGAAAATGTGTCTAATGAAATGATTGAAAAAATCACTACTTACAATTCCAATCTTAACGAGGAAGAACAAGCAATAAAAGATAAGTATGATAAATATTATGCTGACTTCAAAAAGACTACCGATGAAGAAAAACAAAAGGTAATTGAATTGGGTGGCCTGCACATTCTAGGAACAGAACGCCATGAATCAAGAAGAATTGACAATCAGTTGCGTGGTCGTGCGGGACGTCAAGGAGATCCGGGTTCTAGTATATTCTTCATCTCGCTTGAAGACGATCTTCCTCAAAGATTTGGTGAAGATAGGATGAAGAGTTGGTTCTCTCTCGCCTTCCGTGGAAATGAAGACATGCCGTTGCAATCAAGGATCCTCACCAGATTCTTTGAAACCGCTCAAAAGAAAGTAGAAGCGATGAACTTTAGCATACGAAAAAATGTGCTTGAATACGACGAAGTGCTGAACAAACAGCGTCAAATTATCTATGCTGAACGTGACAAAGTCTTAGATGGAGTTGATATCCATCCACAGATTGTTGAGATGCTGAAAGAATACGTATATGAAATCTGTTCTATGTATCTTGATGAAACAAAACCAAGTTATGAATGGGATTTAGCCGAATTAAACAAAGCACTTGAAGACAAACTTCTCAAAAAGGGCTCAAATCTTATCACTCAAGATATGTTGGAAGATACTGACGTCAATACCGCAAGTCAGATTATATCAGAAAAGATAATTGACACATATGAGAAAAAAGTGGAAGAAGTGAAAAAATTAGGACTAGACTTCTCAATAATAGAGCGAAATATTCTATTGCGCGTTGTTGACAAATTCTGGACTGATCACATCGATGCAATGAATACATTGCGAAATGAAATAGGTATTCTTGCATACGGTCAAAAAGATCCTATTGTAGCATACAAAAATCAGGGATTTGAAATGTTTGATCAAGTGATCTCTGATATTCGAGAATACACAGCATCTTCATTATTCAGAACAAACGTAAATGTTCGTATTGTGCCAGCAGCACCAAAGGGACCAATCCTAGCAGGCAATCAAAACAGATCAGAACAATTTAGAGCAAGATCCAATTCATCACATATTGGACGAAATGATCTGTGCCCATGTGGAAGTGGGAAAAAATATAAAAATTGTTGTATGAACAAAGACAATATTTCAAACAAAAAAGACTAATTTTATTGATTAGTCTTTTTTTATATCTATAATCACTACATTTCACGTCTTGAATTGAGTGCTTTTGATAATGTCAAGGCATCTGTAAATTCCAATTCACTTCCCATAGCAATACCCTGAGCAATACGTGTCACTTTTATACCTAAATGTTTTAATAAATTGGCAATATACATAGCGGTGGCCTCTCCTTCGACGTCCGGATTTGTGGCAACGATCACCTCTTCAATATGCTCATTCTTCACGCGCTCTAATAGTGAACGAATGTTAATATCATTAGGACCTTTTCCGTCAAGCGGATTTATAACTCCATGCAAGACATGATAACTCCCTTTAAACTCCCTGACCTTTTCTAGCGCGATGACATCTTTTGGCTCTTTAACGACACAAATAATTGGTTCCTTATCCGGTCTTGAGCAAATGTCACATATCTCTTTGTCTGTGAAATTTGAACAAATTTTACAATAATGAATAGACTCTTTCGCAGTGATCATCGCGTCTGCAAAATCTTTCACCTCATTTTCAGACATGGTAAGCAAAAAATAAGCATACCTTTGAGCCGTTTTCTTCCCAACTGAAGGTAGACGAGAAAATTCATTGACCAATCGTTCAAAAGAATCTATTTGCATATTACATCAATCCACCAATGTTACCCATTGGTCCCATTTTTTCTTTTGAAAGTTCATCAGCTTTTGTAGTAGCATCATTAATCGCTGCCATGATGAGATCTTCTAGCATTTCAACGTCGTCAGGATCAACCGCTGATTTTTTTAGTTTAATGCTCTTGATCTCCTTTTTCCCATTCATTGTGACTGTCACCATATCTCCGCCAGCCTTGCCAATCACTTCAGCATTATCCAACTCTTCTTGTGCTTTCATCATCTGCTCTTGCATTTTCTTTGCCTGTTGCATCAATGCATTCATATTCATGCCGCCACCGAAACCATTAAATCCATGTCCCATAATTACTCCTTAAACTTAATTTTTGATTTAAACACATCTTTTAAATTATCTTTGATATCTTGAACAGATGCATTTTCTTTATCATATTCAATGTTCACTGCCTCAATGCTATCATCAAACAATTTAACTAACTTTAATAATATATCAATTCGCTCCTTGTTGTCAATCATTTCATAACTACTACTGTCATTTGTGTGGATGATCAATTTATGTCCAATCACCTCAACTCTGTTGACACTCTTAAGTGCATTAGACAATGCAAATAAATTGTTTTCTTTGACCTTTATTAGTACATTTCCCCAAATTCTTTCTATATTTGAATTTTCATTGTCTGTTTTATTTTCTTTTGGTTCTGCAGTCACTTTTACTTCTTGATTAGACACAATAGGGGCAGTTGAATTATTTTCTTGTTTTGATATATTTATATTTTCACTTTTATTGTCAAGATTGATATGATCCAACATCTCTAAGCATGCGGATTCAAACAAATTTTCCGGATTCAAACTGTATTTCAAATCCAATTCGATTTGAGAAAATTTTGAAAAAGCGTTTTTCAAATAATTAATTTCAAACAGACTGGCGATATCTGCATATTGTTTGAATTCTCCTGGCAATATATCCAAAATCGCATAATCTGTAACACCCGCCTTAATCATTATAAGATTTTTAATAAAGTCCGCCATCTCCTTGCATAATATTTGAATGTTTTTCCCCATGCCTAGAGCATTCTTCACTGATACAAAAATTTCATCAATATTTTTGTTTGCAATTGCTAATAAAATCTTCTTGATACTTTCTCTATCTGAGAGTCCTATCACTTTTTCAGTCGATTGATAGTCTATTTTATAATCACAATAAGAGGCCACGCTGTCCGCAATTGAAAGCATATCACGCACACTACCCTCGCCCGCTTTTGCAATCAAATACAGACTTTTTTCATCATATTCAATACTCCTTTTGTCAAACACGCGCTTTAAATGTTCACACAATAACTGCGTTGGCACCAACTTGAAATCAAATCTGGTACATCTAGACAAAATTGTTGCAGGAAGCTTGTATATCTCTGTAGTTGCTAGGATAAATATTACAAATTCAGGTGGTTCCTCAAGCGTTTTTAACAAAGCATTGAATGCACTGTCAGTTAGCATGTGGACTTCGTCTATGATATAAACTTTATACTTTCCAATCAAAGGTGGAAAATTCACTTTTTCACGCAAATCTCGTATCTCTTCTACACGGTTATTTGAAGCGGCATCAATTTCGATTATGTCAGTATTAGGTTCACCTAGCGCTACACATTCAGCGCACATTCCACATGGATTTCCGTCTGTTGAATGAGTACAATTTACAGCTTTTGCAAATATTTTTGCACAACTCGTCTTGCCCGTCCCTCGCGGACCGCAAAATAAATATGCATGAGTGAGGCGATTAGTTTTGATTTGATTTTTCAACGTCTTCACAATAAAATCTTGACCAATAACTTCATCAAAATTTTTCGGTCTAAACTCTCTATATAACGCTAAACTCATCTATATTTCTCCTTTTATTTTCCTCAATTTTTTCCTTATGGACTGGAGCAAATTATCAACTTTTTTCTTACTCAAATTTAATGAATTTGCCATTTTTTCATATGAATCTCCATTGATGAACATCTTCAGCACTTTGAATTGCAAATCTGTCAATAAATTTTTTACTTTACTAATCACAATGGCTGTCATCTCTTTATCTATATAGTTTTTTTCTATGTCACTATCGTCATCAACTATTACCAACTTGTTTACCTTATCATCATCACTTGTATTTGATCCGTCATAATACTTGATTGGAACATATGAATTGAGCGGAGCATTCTTCTTTCTGTTTGCATTTTTTACAGCATTTTGTAGTTGACGATGAATACAAAGAGAAGCAAATGCACTGAAATTATGATTTTTATCAGGATCATAGATATTAATTGCTTTATACAAACCAATCATGCCCTCTTGAAGCAAGTCATCAAAATCGGCACCAATCAAAAAATACTCACGTGAGATTGCAATAACTTTCGGCTTAAAAATACGCAACAAATTTTCCATTGCATTATCATCATGTGCCTGAGCAAGTTTAATCTCTCGATTTATCTCATTTTCTTCCAAAACCACTCCTTTGTCTAACGACCTCATATACAGCAATTGCAGCAGCATTTGAAGCATTTAGACTGTTTACTTTTCCAAACATATCCAATGACACCACCTCATCCGAGTGTTCTTTGACAAGTCTAGAAATTCCTTTGCCTTCGCTACCGATCACAATTGCAGTTGGATAAGTGAAATCACAATCATATATTCGCTTGTTACCCGCCTCCAAAGCATATATCCAAACACCTGATTTCTTCAAATCTTCAATCGTCCTAGTCAAATTTACCACTTTGATGATCGGGATGTGAACGAGTGCACCCGCACTGGTCTTATATACAGTATCTGTAATATCACACGCTCTATTCTCAGGAATAATCACACCATGCACACCTGCACATTCACACGTCCTTATTATTGCACCTAAATTGTGCGGATCTTCAATCCCGTCCAAAATTACCAAAAACGGTTTTTCGTTTTTATCCTCTGCAAGTTTCAACGCATCCATCAAAGTTGAATATTGAAAAGATGGGACAAATGCTATTACACCTTGGGTTTTCCCTTTCGCAATCTTTTCAAGTTGTTTTTTATCCACCATTTCAACAAAAACGTTTTTCTTCCCTGCAGATCTTATGATTTCATCCAACTCTTTGCTTTGGCTGTTTTCAACTATGATTTTTTCAATTTTCATGCTAGAATTCAACAATTCTCGTATAACATTAACACCCTCTACAATCATAATCTCTCCTTAACAAAATTCACAAACATATTATCAAGCTTTTCGTTATCACCATTTAGATACCAATAGCCCAGCAAAGCCTCAAATTGTGTTGCCAAACTATATTCATGCAATGTACTATGTTTCGCTTTGCTGTTGATATGGGCATTCCTTGCCCTCATCACAATATCCAATTCATCTTCACAGAGTTGATCTTTCAATAAATTCATTATTTCCGCCTGAGTTTTTGCACAGACGACGGAATTGGCGATTTTATTCAACTCGCGCGCTTTTAAATTATAATTCATCACTAAATATTTACGCACCATTAAAGTGAATACACTATCACCTAGATAGGCCAACACCAAGACATTTTTATAATAATTTTGTGAAAAATCCACTTTTTTCATAAAGAAAATATATCATAATTTGGCAAAATTGTAAAGAAAGTAATAAAAAATCTTTGACAATTTCCTGAATATCGTTTATTATAATGTTGAGGAAAGTTTTATGGAATTCATAAAAAACATGAGAAAAAGAGAATATATTGAAATGGCTTTGAAAACACTCACAGCTATTTTAGCAGCATTTTTGGCAATAATTTTGATGGAAGGAATGATCTATGGTATTGAATTGAATGCCATACACAATCACAGCACAGTTGCAGTATTCTATAGCGATAGGACAACTGCATATTGTATTGAAGAAGGAGAAGATCAATATTTCGTTGTTTGTTACGATGAAGAAGAAGACTCTTGGTCTGGTACTGGTACCAACTTGTATACTAGAGAAGAATGTGAAAATTTGGTTGTGAAAAATGTTGTATTTGGCGCGCCTAATGCCTTTGTATTTTCTATCACTCCTGTCCACTATGTAGTTATGGCAGTGTTTGTCTTATTGATTGCAGGTTTCTTCGTGTATAGATTTATTGTACTCAAAAAAGATTATGATAAAATAATCAAGAATTATGAAGAAACAGGAACTATTGAAATCACAAGTAAATAAAAACATGCACCATTATAGGTGCATTTTTTTGTTTCATTTTATCAATACATTTTAATATGAGCAATTATAAATATATAAAAAGTATATTAATTTTTTAGCATATGCACATATTAAGCATATGTATTATAACTACCACGCACGCGCAAAAAATCTAATCAAAACAAATCACTGCATAGGTGCAAGTATTTTTTCTAGATATCATCATATATACCCTGCCTTGGTATTATATTTTGATAATCACAAACCAATTCCGATACGTGAATATATGTGGAAAGAATATCTAAATCTTTTATCAGATCAAAATATCAATATTCAAAATCAGGAAAACATACCATTAGATCAATTCACCTGATAAAATTGAATATATGTAAATATGATCAACTTTTTTATTGTAAGCAGCCTCCACCGCTTTTTTGTACAACAATAATTGTTCCAAATATTTTTCTTTTAACGCATTGATGTTTAATTTTGAAAATTTATAGTCTACAATTGTAATGCTGTTCATATGTTCAATTATCAAATCCACCACACCCTGCACCAACACTTTATCACTTACACTACTATCAACAATTTCATTATACGGAACATACATCATAAACTCTGCTTCTTTTTTTATATTTGTAGAATCTACGGTCAATTTAGAAATGACATTGTGTGCTTGTTCAATCAACTTGTAATCAACGTCCTTGAATTCTGTATTTTTTTCATAAGGTTTAGTAAAATCTAATTTTTCTAAAGCCGCATGATAGTGTGTGCCAATTGTCGCTCGATCTTCATCAGCCGAATATTGAGATAAAGGGTTTAGCCATTGTTTTGTAGAAAATCTTTTCTTTTGAGACAATTCACTATTGAGTCCAGTAACTGTGTTTTTCAAACTGATATTAAATTTTGTCTGATCAGGATAAATGAAATCACTTTTTATCCATTCAATTTCTCCATTATTGACTGTGTTTGCGTTGTCAATTATATTCAAATCATCAAAAAAACTGACTTCACAATTTTTAAAATCATTTTTTTCTTCATTCAATCTATCAATAAAACAAGATAGGATCATATTCACATATGAAGATTTGTTGATTTGAGTATTTTCAAATATTTTTGGCGAATATTGTCCAGTGATAATTAATTTGTTTTTTGCTCGCGTCATGGCAACATACAAAAGCCGCAACTCTTCCTTGTATCCCTTATCAGAATTTTTCAAATCTATAGCGTATTTAACTAGACCGTAAGTTTTGGTTCTATTTGCAATATCAAAATAGTCCATTCCAAGACCTATATCAGAATTGAAATTGATATCATCATTTTCTCTTAAATACGAAAATGTTTTACTTAAATTATACAAAATCACAACAGGATATTCCAAGCCCTTACTTTTGTGAATAGTTTGAATTGTGACGCTGTTTTCGTTATCAATGCTTAAAAAGTCTGATCCATTTCCGACATTGTTTTCAACTATATCAATAAATTCACACAAATTCAATCCATCCTCTAAAGTTGTGATGTTATTGATAAATTCTTCAACTAGCCCCAATTCTCTAGCCCCATTTTCCTTAATTAAAATATAGTATTTTAATCTGCAATCGTTGAGAATATATCGAATTAATTCACTATTAGTTTTCGTAAAGCTTGCGTATTTAATTTTCTCTAAAATTTCAAAACCCAATTTTACTTTTTCATTTTCCATATTTGCTCTCAAATTTTCATAAAAGGTAAAATTGGTATCTCTTAATTTTATCAAATCATCTATTGTCAAATCAGTTAGCGCTAAAAATGTTGCCAAATAATCCACTTGATCAGCACAGGCAATCACACATTTTAATATTGAAATAATCAATTTTAGACATTCGTTTTTATTAACTTCGAGCCTGTTGTTAATATTTAACGGTATCGAATTTTCCTTTAGAAGCGAAATGAGCAGTTTTGCACTGGCGTCTTTTTCACTCCTAGTTAGAATCGCAATATCTGAATAATTTAATTTCCTATATTCTTTCAAATTTGCATCATAAAACTCTGTCCCAATCAATTCTGTAATTGTCTTTAGTACTAGCACCGCCTCTTTCATCTTCACATCTGAATAATTGTTCATATTAGCAGATTTATCATTCTTCACACTATATAGACCCTCGTCAATTTCGATATCTCTTTTATTATTCACTAATAAAATCTTCACTTTATCATCCAGAATGTCCTCTCTCTTTGGTTCAATCATTGCATCGTGCAGATAATCAATATCTCCATTTCCTTTGGTCATAAGTTTGGAAAAAATTTCATTTATAAAATTCAATATTATAGGATTGGATCTAAAATTGATATTCATATCAAATGCATAACCAAATTTTTGATTAGTCTTATATAGATCATATTTATTACTAAACCCTTCTGGACTAGCCCCTCTAAATCCATATATTGACTGTTTGACATCTCCTACGATAAATAACTTGCTGTTATCCCCAACCAATTCAGATATCAACTTATCTTGAAGTGGATTGACATCTTGATATTCATCTACAAAAACATATTTATATTTGCCATTCAACTCGGATTTTATCGCTTGATTTTCTAACAATTTCAACATTAACCTATTCAAATCATTAAAGTCCAATAAATTATTTTTTTCTTTTAACTTATTATAATTTGAAATAAATTTTTTCAAAATTTTCAAATAATATTGAAAATATGGTAAAATTTCACCATTTTTTATGTCAAAATCATCATTTATTCCATTATTTATGAAATCAGTGCGAATATCTTCTAGATGCAGAATTGAATTTTTTATATCTTTTAAGCCCATATTTTCACGCAACTCTTTTATGCTGAAAGTCGGAAACTCAAAGTCATAAAAACACCTCAAATTCGTCTTCAAACTCAGATCTTTATTGATTTCATCCAATTGAGATAAAAACGCATGAAGTTTATTCAAAACTTGCGTATCCATATCTCCAATTTCATTTTTGATAAACTTTGAAGTCTTCGCAACCGAGTTGAACAAAAACTCATTTATTACAAACTCAGATGTCCTACTATCAATATACTCATTTTCTGCCTTAGATAAAAATTCTTCATAATTATCAATATTGATAATATTATAATAATTGTTTAATATCATATCTTTTAGATTGTCTAGATTCCTTCTATTCCCTCCATAAAAATCCAAAAGAATATTTATCATATCCGTCTTTTCAAATTCATCAAGCGTCATTTTCATCGCTTTAGATATATAGTATTCGCTTGTGCTTTCACTGATAATATCAATATTAGGCGAAATATTCAATTCATAAAAATATTTTTTTATCACTTTTGAACTAAAACCATCAATTGTGTCAATGCTTGCCGTCTTTAATTTTTCTATAACTGATATTAAATACTCTTTGTCATCTGTAAATTCCAATTCAGTCTGCAATTTTTTATTCAAACGCTCTTTCATCTCTTCCGCTGCTAATACCGTGAAAGTCACTACCAAAATAGAATCTATATCCACTTTGTCTTTTAATATCAAGTTTGCAATTTTTTCAATCATAACAGTAGTTTTCCCACTGCCTGCTCCCGCACTGACAAGCTGATTTTTTTCAGTTGAATCTAAAATCTGCTGTTGTATTTTTTCAAATTTATTCATACTTCATCCTTTTTAAAGCTTGATGGCATAATTTTTTTAGCTCGTCTATTTTTAATACCATTGGTTGAACGCATGCAAATGTGTACATATGGACAGTATTCACATGGATTGCTTATATCACTTGGTGTTGGCTCAATATAACCCGATTTTATCTCTTTTATAGCATTATTAGAAAGTTTTATAGCATACTCTTTTAAACTATTCATTTCATCAACACTCAATTCTTTATATCCTGCTGTTTTAGTAGCAATATTGTCTTTGTTCATTTTAATATTCACTATATCGCTCTTATCTCCAGGTTGCAAACGCTTGTCCAATGCGTGCACTACTTGCTCATCATTTTCAAAAAAGCCTTTCAGACTATAATTATTTACAATCTCTCTAGTGTACGCATTATGCAAAGGAAGATAAAAGCCTCCTATAGAGTGTTTTTTGACTGCATTTTCAATAGCAATTGAATATAAGAATAATTGTAGTTTGTTACCATAAAACAATTCTTTCAAACTGGCTTCCGCTCTACCTGACTTATAGTCAATAACTCGCACCATGTCTTGATAGCAATCAACTCTATCTATTTTGCCAACCAAATCGACTTCATCCAAATGCAATGCTTTTTCATTATTAAATTCATATTCAAAATATACCGGCTTAAACAGAGTATTTTCATCAATGTATTTTAACCCATTGATCACACGTACAGATTCGTCAATCAAATTTGTCAATATAGGACTACTAGCATTTATTTTCAAACGTTCATCTCTATCAATAATTTTAAAAATCTGGGACTTACAAAATTCATAAATATCGTCAACTTGTTTATTTTTTTTGTAATAATTGAACAACAATTCATGCAAAATATTACCAACGTCCAAAGATTGAATTTCATTTTCAATATCTGGCTTGATTTTTAATACGTTGTTGATAAAATAATAAAACGGACATTTAAAATAATTTTCTAATTGAGATGAAGATATTGTTTTGACATTGTCATAAATATGTTTAGAATCATTTGAAATTTGCAAAAAATCTTTATTATTTGAATAAAAATCAATAAAAAACTTATCTTTTTTATTATTTTTTGATAAAAATTCTAAATAATCCCATTTGGATAGTGCAATGTATTTCCCAAAATTCAAGTGAAAAATTGGTTGCAGATCAAACAAATTTTCTCCAACTTTTACTTGCAATCTAGCCAGCAACTCTTTTATTAATTCACTCATTGAATGCGAATATGTGACAATCAAATTTTTTTCAAACATCAATGCGGTATTAAACAACTCTAATTTCTTTAATCTGTTGATATGTGCAATTGTTGGAGATAATTTATTTTTGAAATTCAATTCTTCAATCTCATTGTCTAATATAATGCCACAATCAAATTTTAATTTAGGTGCATTGTCGTATCTGCAATTAGCCAAATACAGATCATCAAAAATCTCCAAGCAGTCACTCGCATCAATGATTTTAACAGCATCAAGCGTCTGAGGTAGATTATTTATACCAATTATATTTGAAATGTGAGAATAGATATCATAAATCGTGGATAGATCTACATCCGAATAATATTTTGCTATATCATCAAACAAACCAAAAACAACCTCTTTTGATTTGTTTAATATGATTTTTTCTGATAAATTAATTTTTTTATTTGCAATATCTAGCAATATGTCGTCAAAATTTAATATTTTATCCAATTCCATTAATTTTTCATTAAATTCAATAATCGACGCATTTTTATCAATCACAATTAAATTTATAAAATTTTGCAACTGATTTTTTGCTTCAGTTAAATCCTCATCAAATTGCAAATTAACTAAATTGATTCCCCTAAACTTCACTAGTTTTAATTTTGCAATCAATTTTTGTTTAATATCAAAGTCTAATATGAAAAATGGTGAATTAATTAGATCAATAAGATGAATCAAACTGTATCCTTCTAAATTAAATTTTAAAATACTTAAAATAAATTTGTAAAATATACTTTGATCTAATTGAAATTTAGTATCAATATAATAATTAATCTCATATTTTGAAAAAATTTCTTTGATTTTATCTTCTTTCCCATTGAGGTCAAATACGGCAACTCCCATATTAGCAAAAGATTTGCCTGATAATATTTTTTGTCTTATTTGCCTAGCGATGAATTCTATTTCATCATTGAAATCCTTTCCAGAAAAAATATTCACAAGTTCTTTGTTCAAAACAAATTTATTATTTTTAATTCCAAACAGATTATCAGTTAAATATTGTTTTAAATCTATTTCATTTTTTTCATCTTGGTCATCCATCTTTTCCACTTCAAAAACTAATTCGTTTATATAAGCAATGCTTTTCAACTTATCAAATACCTGACCATTGTAGATATATCTATTATTAGTTTTTGAATAGTAATTGATAATATTGACATCACAATCAACAGCCAATCTTTCAATAATAGTATATTCTATTGCAGTAAAGTCAAAAAAACCTACAAATAGGATTTTTTTATTTTTCCTGCGTTCACTAACCGTCATAGCAGATAGCAAAAAGACATCGGACGCATCCAACAATCCCGCTTTATAGTCCTCATAGTTTTTATATATAATCGCTAGATCAATGATTTTTTTTGCTAATTGTTCATTTTTTGAATCAAATCTAAACATTTCATCAAATGATATTTTCGACGCTTTCAATTGACTGATAGTGTTGAATATTTCTTCAGCATAACTAAATGAGTATCTTTTATTTTTCAATATTTGTAATTCTTCTGCCTTTTCATTCAAAATTTTATAGATCAGAAGAATACTTCCTATTTTACTGATCTGATTATCTTTAGGCACAATACAATTCTTTTTTGCAAACCTATTTAGTGTGTTAATTTTGATATTAAAACTTGACTTGATATCCAATTTTTCAAATAAAAACCGTTCCATAAATAAACTTAATTTATCTGGAACCACAATTTCAATTTCTTCATTCCAATTTTTTTTACAAAAGTCTTTAGTCGCATATAAACTAGAATATAATGACTGGCTATTAATTATACGTATCATGTGCTAATTATATCATATATTAAATTTTTTTGCAATCTTAGATATACTGAGCGAATCTATAAACTGACAACAAAAAACTTGATCATATATACATATTAAAAATGTTTTAATTATATCAATAATTATAATCAAATCAATAGCTTGAATATAAATAATTTTTTACCATTTTTTTGAATTTTGATTTCCAAGTATAAAACTATAATCTCCACACATACTATCTATGGAGGTGCTATATGTCTAATAATAAACAATGGAAACCTGGTGAAACTGTTCCTAAGAGTGCCACTTACGTAGCATTTGATGCACAGGGTCACAATGGTGGTAGCCTTTACCTTGAAAAAGGAAAAAGATTCCCAGCTACTCAAAATTCAGGAAGTTATTATTGTTTAGGTGAATAATAGCCATCTGCCTTGTATCCCAAGGTAAAAAAAGACTGAACATTAGTTTGGTCTTTTTTTATGACAAAAACGTTTGAATTTATTAATTATAATCTGAAAATCAAATAGCAAACAAAATATTTGAATAATAAACTATGCCAATATTGCACTTATCTAAAAATAATCAAAGATCATACAAATAATCGCGTTTTAAATTTATTTCAATGTGAAAATTTTTAAAATTATAAAATATAAACGTTGACAATGAATAAATTTTCTGATATAATACATTCGTTTAAAGTAATAAAAAAATCTGTCATTTTCAATAATGTATTTTTAATTTATTTTAAAATTTAAAATCATATTACTTTAAACCTATATAGAATAACTTAAAATTTTATATAAATTTATCATTTTAGCCAACCAATTAACATTGTTAGACTAATATGATAAAATGGAGAGTTACTCAAGAGGTCGAAGAGGCGTCCCTGCTAAGGATGTAGGCGTCGAAAGGCGCGCGAGG
Source organism: uncultured Clostridia bacterium (assembly GCA_946491735.1). Classification (GTDB taxonomy): domain Bacteria; phylum Bacillota; class Clostridia; order Christensenellales; family UBA1242; genus Onthoplasma. The sequence continues at coordinate 21,134 of CAMLYK010000017.1, forward strand.
GTTCAAATCCCTCACTCTCCGCCACGAGGAGGCTGATGGACGAAATGGTCTAATTCAGCCTCTTTTTCTTTTAAAATTTTATCATTTTCACAAAAATTGGAGCCCAAATTGTCTAAGCTCCCATTTTTATTTTCAACATTATTTTCGCTTATTTCTTTTTTCTCAAATTTTTCTAAAATTCTTTTTGCGTAAAGTTCGTCGTTGTTTATGGCAAGTTCATTTTCAGCACCCTTGCTACCTCGCATAATCACAATAATTTTCTCATTGAATAAAAGTACCTTTTTAATAAATCGGTTGAAAAACTCGTTTCGTTCAAACACGTCGTCATAGTCTTTGCTGGCAAACAGTGATATAAAATTTTTGACATCTTCAAAGTTTAGTGGCTTATCAAACTTACTCTTTTCTTCGGCAATTTTAAGTTGAATATCTGCCCTGTCATTTTCAAGTTTGTAAAGCGTTTCACGAAGGGTGAGCGAAACTATGCCCTGTTCCATATTCTTCACAAGGCTGTTAATTTTATTGTTTATTTGCCTGAGTTCCTTTTCAAGGCATTTAAGCACAACGTTGTTTGAAATTTCGGAGTTGTATCTATCCACAACCATGTGTGCAATCTCTTCAATTTTGCTTGGGGTTAAAATGTATTTTTTAGTTTTGTCAATAATGAGTTGTTCAAGTTCGTACTTGCGATAGTTCCTAAGCAAACACGCCTTGCCCTTGACCTTTTTAGTGTGGCACTTATAATATTTGTATCTCGTTCCCATATGGCTTGAACCTGCCTCGGCAATCACACTTTCACCGCCTTTTCCATCATTTTATAACCTTCAATATAATCACCTGCAGGTTGATGCAACAAAAGTAGATCGACATAAGGTGTATCCAATCTTTCTAACATCTCATCAATAGCAGCAGATTTTGTATATACAGTAGGCCATAACTTTGACTCCAAAAAGATATCTTCTCTCTTTACTCCACTTTTCTTTATTCCCCTACCTACCGCGCGCTCGTTATGATACGCATTTCCAGTATCAATCAATCTATAGCCACTTTTTAGGGCGTTGTATACGGCGTTTTCCGCATCGGCTGGCGAAAGTAAGAAAGTCCCTAATCCTAGTTCTGGCATCTTGACGCCATTGTTTAATTTTACATATTCCATATTTTTCTCCTTTTAATGATGTTAAATAAAATAATTCTTCACACTACTTTTCAATATTTTTGATGAAATCTATGTGATTTTTTGTGCTCTTGTTGAAAAGCCCTTCAACATAATCAATATTTTTATTAATTTTTCTTAAATCGTGCATAGAATTTTTCATATATTTAGGGTCATTTGTGTAACTGTTTGCAAACACATAGATCTTTCCCTTAAAATCACCTAATTCGCTAATAAATGTTCCCACAGGCATTGGGAAGGTGTACCACCAAATTGGGAAGAATAGCAAAATATTGTCGTTTGAATTGAAATCTACATTCATTTTCTTGATAGCGGGATGAATTTGTTTTTCTACTTCTTCTTTTGCTTCTTTGTAAGCACATGTATCATAATCTTCTGAATAAGGCACTTCTCTAAATATTCTAACAATATCAAAGTTAAATGTTTTGTTGAGATCTTCAACTAGTCTCTTTGTATTGTTGGACCAAGAGAAATAGACAATCAAATTTTTCATATTATTCTCCTATAACTTTTTTTCATAGTGAAATTTTCACTATATAATAATTGTATCTACAAAAGACAAAAATTCAAACTAAACAACATCAGTATTTGACACAAAAAAGTTAAACTGCTATAATTAAAATGCATAGTGAGAATATAATGATTAATATTGATTTTTTATGTTATTTTATTGAATACGCAAAGACCGAGAGCTTGACCAAAGCCAGCAAAGCACTTCATATATCACAGTCCGCCCTAACTAGAGCGATGCAGAAGGTGGAAGAAGATATAGGAGTACCTATTTTTGAACATTCGAAAAACAAATTGACCCTAAACCCCACAGGACACGAACTTGTGAAAAGTGTTCAAGATGTCCTAGACTCAATAGATAAAATGAAAGAAAAAGCGACCGCTCTCTACAACAAAACCACGAACATATCAATTGGGTCAGTAGCACTCGGCCCTATGATCAAATATGGCAATTTATTTTATTCAATATATCCTGAGAAAACTATTGTCTCAAAGATTGAGCAAGAAGACGTCTTGATCGAAAAACTAAATCAAGACATATATGACTTTATATTTTTATCTCATAAGATAGAAGATGAAAATTTGACATATAAATTTGCATTAAAAGAAGAATTGTATATATCTATACCGAAGACTCATTTCCTAGCCAACATAAAAACGGGCGTCCATTTCAGTGAAATTGATGGATAATCCTTTTTAGTCTCAAATAATCTAGGTATGTGGGCAAACATTGTCGCTAAAAATCTTCCAAATTCAAGGATTTTCCCGCAATCTATGGAAAATTTGAATGAAATAATCAACTCTTCCACAATACCCAACTTTTCCACTAACATTACCTTATCTAGTTATGAAAAATTAGGACGAGTTAATATACCAATCTTAGATGATGATGCTAAAGTTGAATTTTATCTAGTATATAAAAAATCCCATCAAAATAAACTTTTGCCTTTGCTAAAAAATCTATAA